>DAHZZC010000562.1 GCA_027435495.1 Planctomycetales bacterium | reverse complement strand
CGAGACCAACCGCGCCCTGCACCGGATTCTCGCCGACGAACTAACCCCAAGCGGTCTGCCCGCCGACGCCGTGCAGCTTGTTCCGACGATCGATCGCGCGGCTGTGGGCGAGTTGCTGGCCCTCCCCGAATTCATCGACCTGGCGATCCCGCGCGGCGGCGAGGGGCTGATTCGTCGGGTCGTCGCCGAGGCGCGGATGCCCGTGCTCAAGCACTACACGGGGAATTGCCATGTTTACATCGACGGGAACGCCGATATCGAGATGGGTGTCCGGATCATCCTGAACGCGAAGGCCCAGCGTCCTGGCGTCTGTAACGCGGCCGAGACATTGCTCGTTCATCGATCGATCGCGGAAGCCTTCCTCCCGCCTGCGGCGGATGCGCTCCTCGGTGCAGGGGTCGAGTTGCGCGGGGATGCGTCGGCTCGGGCGATCGTCCCGGCGATGAAGGCCGCCGAACCGGCCGACTGGGATACCGAGTACCTCGAAAAGATCCTCGCCGTTGCGGTGGTCGACTCGATCGACGCGGCGATGGAACACATCGCGAGGCATGGCTCAGGACATACCGAGGCGATCGTCACCCGAGACCTTGCCTCGGCGCGCCGTTTTGTGGCCGAGGTCGATAGCTCGGCGGTGATGGTTAACACCAGCACCCGGTTCAACGACGGCGCTCAGCTTGGACTCGGCGCGGAGATCGGGATCAGCACCGACAAGTATCACGCCCGAGGTCCGTGCGGACTCCGCGAGCTGACCAGTACCAAGTGGATCGTCTTCGGCGACGGGCAGGTCAGGGAATGATGGCGCCCCGGCCGATCGAGACCGGGGCGCCCCAGATGCGCGATCACTGGGGAGGTTGCGAGAGGGCCTGCGCCCTTCGGACCAGATCGAGGAACTCCTTGCGGTAGCCGGACCGGTCGCGGGCGAGGGTCGGCTGGGCGATTTCCAGGACGCCGGCGTAGGTCAACGTCCCCCGGTAGGGCGAGTTCCGGAGCATCATCCCGAAGCCGGCGACCGCCGAGGCAAACTTCAGGTCGTCCGAGGCGTGGCTGAAGTCGGTTCCGTTGTCGTGCGCCGGGAATTCGAGGAGCTGGCTCGCTTCCTCGCTCGGCTTCTTGTAGCGAAGCTTCACCGTCATCGGCGACCGGTCCGCGGGCGGGGCGGTCGTCGGGACGATCTCGTAAAGCGCGGTGACGTGGTGGCCGGCGCCGATCTCGCCGGCGTCCTTCGTGTCGTCGGCGAAGTCCTGGTGATTCATCACGCGGTTCTCGTAGCCGATCAGGCGGAACTTCGCGACCGTCGCCGGGTCGAAGTCGACCTGGATCTTGACGTCCTTGGCGACCGTGACGAGCGTCGAGCCCATCTGCTCGACCAGGACGCGGTACGCCTCGCGGGGCGAGTCGATGTAGGCGTAGTGGCCGTTTCCCTTGTCGGCGATTTGCTCGAGCGGGCCGTCCTTGATGTTGCCCGTCCCGCTGCCGAGCACCGAGAGAAAGACGCCGCTCCTTGCCTTCGCCTGGATCAGGTTGACGAGGTCTGCCTGGCCAGTGATCCCGACGTTGAGGTCGCCGTCGGTCGCCCAGATCACGCGGTTGGTGCCGTTCTTGATGAAGTTCTGCGCGGCCACCTGGTAGGCAAGCTGGATGCCCGCTCCACCGTTGGTCGAGCCGCCGGCGCGAAGGCTTTCGAGGGTCGAAAGGATTTCGGCCCTGTGCAGACACGACTTCGACGGCAGAACCAGCCCCGAGGCGCCCGCGTAGACCACGATCGCCACGCGGTCGTTCTCGTTGAGCTGCTCGACGAGTCGCGAGAGGCCCCACTGGATCATCGGCAGTTCTTCATCCATCGAGCCCGAGACATCGATCAGGAAGACCAGGTTGCTCGGCGGCCGACGCGACTGGTCGATCGGACGGGCCTGGATTCCGACCCGAGCCAGCCGGTGCCCCGCGCTCCAGGGACATCCGCCGATCTCGACGTGGACCGCGAACGGATCGCGGGCGTCCGCGGGCGGAGGGGCGTCGTCGTAAGGGAAGTAGTTGAGGAGTTCCTCGATCCGGACGGCGTCGGGCGGAGGGAGCGCGCCGACGGTCAGGTATCGGCGGACATTGGCGTATCCGGCCGTGTCCACGTCGATCGAGAAGGTCGATTGACGGTCGTTCTTCGTCTCGATGAACGGGTTGTCGAGGATCGGCAGGAAGACCTCGCCTTGCGGCTGGGGCGGTTCCGGGGCGACGGGCGCCGGCGCGACCTGCTGGACCGGCAATGG
>DAHZZC010000561.1 GCA_027435495.1 Planctomycetales bacterium | reverse complement strand
TCGAGTCGAGCACCGCGACGGAACGATCGACGTGGACGCCGGGCAGGCGGTGGTTGTTCGGCGGGGCGAGTGGGTTCGGTACAGCACCCCCAACCCCGAGGGCGCTGAGTACATCGCCGTTTGTCTGCCGGCCTTCGGACTCGAGGCCGCCCATCGCGACCCCGAATAAACGAACCGCGACCGGAGACCCCTCCATGGCGACCGACGGACCGCTGAAAGGGAAGACCTGCCTCGTCACCGGGGCGACCTCGGGGATCGGCGAGATCACGGCCCGCGAGCTGGCCCGAATGGGGGCGCGGGTGGTGGTCGTCGGCCGGTCTGCCGAGCGCTGCGGCGCGACCCTCGATCGGATCCGGTCGGAGACCGGCTCGGACGCGGTGGAGTCGATGGTCGCCGATCTCTCAGTGCTGGCGGAGGTCCGCCGGCTGGCCGCGGAGGTGCGCGACCGGCTCGATCGGCTCGACGTGCTGGTCAACAACGCGGGAGGGATGCTCCTCGAGCGGCGTGAGAGCGCAGACGGGATCGAGATGACCCTCGCTCTCAACCACTTCTCGTACTTCCTGCTCACACAGGAACTTCTTCCCCTGCTGAAGGCGAGCGCCCCATCGCGGGTGGTGAATGTGGCCTCGGAGGCGCATCGGGGCGGTCGGATTGACTTCGACGACCTCGGGCAGGAGCGTCGGAAATTCGGTGGATGGCGGGCCTATCAACAGTCGAAGCTGGCGAATATCCTGTTCACGGACGAGCTGGCGCGTCGTCTTGAAGGGACCGGAGTGACGGCCAACTCGCTCCATCCGGGATTTGTTCGTACCCGGTTCTTCAGCGAGTTCACCGGCTGGATGGGCTTTCTGTTCAAGGCGATTGCGCCCTTCGCCGCGATCTCGCCCGAGGCCGGGGCGAAGACGACGATCCACCTGGCGAGCTCGCCGGAGGTCGAAGGGGTATCGGGCCGCTACTTCGACAAATGCAAGCCGGCCGTGCCGTCGCGCGAGGCCCAAAATCGCGTGGCCGCCGAACGGCTCTGGAAGGTGAGCGAGGAGATGATCGGAGCGAGTTCCGAGCGGAACATCCCGGCCCCCGATCGTTTCTGAATCGCTCGGTTCGCCTTTGCCGTTGCCGAAACCTCAAGATTCCCGTAAGACTCCCTGGAAAGCTCTCCTTGCCGGTCGGAGCAAGGAACCCTCCTCGCGCTTCACTCGCGATGCTTTCCGGTTTTTCGGGATTCTCTCAAGGAACCGCCTGCGCCAGTCCGACCGATAAGGAATTTGGGCAGACGGATTCCGTGGCTTGGCTCGTCCGAACGGACCGGGAGCCTGGTCCGATCTCGGATCGAGGTTTGGCCGAGGGGAGGCAGGCGCGAGATGGCGGACGGCCGATGGCGCCGAGCACGAGCCCGCTGGCTGGTCGTCGCGCTCGCCCTGGCGGCGGGGCTCCGGACGCCCGCGCTCGGCCAGGCTCCGCACTTGCCCGCCTGACCGTCCCGAACTGCCGGTCGAGGCCTATGCCGATGGGGGCATGCGTTCGAGCGGCCTTCGGCTCCTGCCGAACGCCCAGATCAAGGGGAATCGCCGACTCGGCCGGCTTCCACTCAAGGGCTACTTCGACTACGGCAAGGATGGGGTCGGTTTCAGTGGGGCTCTTTCCTGGAGGATCGGATCGAGTACGCAGTCGGGATGTTCGATGGACCGCGGAACTCGATCCAGGACTACAATTCCGCGAAGGATGTGGTCGCCTTCCTGAACTTCCAGCTGTTTGTCCGGACGGACTCGTTCCTCAAGCGGCTGAACTTTGGCGGCTCGTACGATTACGGCATTCAAGACAACATCGATCAGCCGGCGGTGATGCGAACGAACGTCAACGCCTCGTCCATTGGGCTGAACGACACCGATCCGGTGAACAACGCTGCTGTCCCGTTCCTGGCGTTTAACGCGAACACCCGCGAGCGCGGGTTGCGCCAGCTCTACGACCTGCACCTGGCCTACTATTATGGGGGCCTCTCCGTGATCGGGTCGTTTGGCGGCGGAATTGACAGTTACGCGGTCAACAACCGCCGGCCGGTCCCACTCCAGGCCGATGGGTATTACCTTGCCCTTGCGTATCTGCTCACCGGCGAGACGCTCGCC
>DAHZZC010000560.1 GCA_027435495.1 Planctomycetales bacterium | reverse complement strand
TTGCTGTCTGAACGCCCGGTTCTCCAGGCGATAGGCATCGAAGACCGCCAGTAGCAGAACCAGTTGCGCCAGGATCGAGAGGAAAGCGAGAGCCCGCCGTCGGCTGTTTTCGGGCTCGCTGTCCCAGAGGCCGTTTCGGCCCGGTTTCCGAAGGGGTCGAAATCGGCGATGGAGAACGGCGCGCCGATCGCGCGGCGGCAAGACGAGGATCGACATGGTCTCTCCTTGAATGAGGAGCTGGACCCCTGTCGGGATCGCGTTCAGGCGGGTACGGACGCCGACCGGGCCGTCGGAGACGGCACGAACAGTCCGAGGGCCAGTCAGGCGGTGGCCGCCCGTCCGGTCGACGTTTCCATCGGGTGGGGAGTGGTGGCGAGAGGGCTCAGCAAAGGAATCGGCAGAGGACGGGAATCAGGCCGTCGGCCCATCGCTCGACCACGGACGGTGATCGAATCGGCCCACGGGGGCCTGGCGTCCCGGTCGCCTGGGGCGATGGATCGAGAACCACGAAGAAACCCGCGGAGCTTTCCCCGAGACGGACGCGTACCGCAGCCGCCAGATCGAGCTTGATGCCGAGCGTGCCAGGACCGCCATCGTCGTGATCGGTCGGACCAGGCATCGGCATGGGTGCTGGTCGAGAATTCACCGGATTCCCGGAATCGCTGGCCGAGGCGAGCAGGTCCAGGAGCCAGGGCGAGGAGAGGTCGCAAGGGTCGGGCGTGATCGCCTGCAAACCCATCGCCACCAGCAGCAGCGTCGATACAATCCGTCTCGACGGCATTTCCTCGCCTCACGCTTCCTCGATCGCCCATCGGTCAACTTGAACCGAATCCGTTCGGCATCGACTCGTATTATGGTCGTCTTCGCGTTTGTGAACAGGGCAATTTCACCCGTTCGCGGGGCCATTCTGTAATGAACCATGTGGGGGGCAGGCAGGATCCGGTCGAGGATGGCCGGCCAGCCGGTGGCCGGCGATCGCCTGTTCCTTCCCTGAGGCGCTGGTAAGACTTACAAGGAAGACCCTGCGGGATCGAGCGGCTCTGACTTGAGGGAAAATCGAAAAAAATTCAGACGGCCGGCCCGTCGTCCAATCGGCGTGTAGACTTGAGTCGAAAGCCGGGAACGCACGAACGACACCTGGAGACTTCTGAAGACTCGCCCGGCATCCGGCTTGCGGTAGAGGCGGACATCCGCCCCGACCGCGGTGGCCGGGCGGCTTTACCATCTGGCAAGGAGATACGGATCATGACGCTCGGGAACCGGGCCGCGTTCGCCGTCCAGCCGTTGCGCTGGGGGCTTGCCGCCGCGGGCCTGCTGGCCCTCGCCCATCTGTCTGGGTGCAGTCACCACCGCCAGACAACCTATCGACCCGTTTACACCAGCCCTGCCTCGGCCACCGCGCCCTGCACCAACTGCGGATCGTCGAGCCGGGCCAGTTCCTCCGTCGTCACCGAATCGGAGGAACTCCCGTCGTCCTCCGTCCCCTCGCTCTCGGCCCCCTCGACCGATTCGGCCGTCACGCCGAGCACGTCGATCCAGAAGGGATCAGGATCAGGGTCGGGATCGGCGGCCGTCCGAAGCTCACCGATCGAGACGCCTCCGAGCGCCCGGATCGGCCAGGAACCCGAGTACGACGAGTACGCCCCGACCTATCGACGAAAGAGCGCCAGGCCGTCCACGCCGAGCGCAGTCCCCTCGCTGGATCCGCCCAAGGGGAATGACAACACCTCGGCCAACTGGAACAACCATGACCCCGACGCCCGGCTCGCCGGGCGGTCGGGCGAGGCGAACTCGGGCGGCGGCACGGCCGCCCGACTCGAGCCCTTCATCGCCGGCAGCGAGTCCCGGGAGCTCTTCTACCCGAACAAGGCCGATCGCCCCTGGCGCTATATTGTCCTGCACCACAGTGCCTCGTCGGCCGGCAGCTACGACGAGATCGACCGCGAACATCGCAAGACGCTCGGTTTCGACGGCTGCGGCTACCACTTTGTCATCGGCAACGGAAACGGCAGTGGCGATGGTGTGATCGAGGTCGCCCGCCGATGGGACACCCAGAAGGCCGGCTTCCATTGCCGAAACGCCCGGAGTCACGACGTCGACGAGTATGGAATCGGCGTCTGTCTCGTCGGCGATCTCGACCAGAATCCGCCCACTCCCCGCCAGGTCGCCGCCACCCGCGCCCTGATCGCCTACCTCAGCCAGCGGTATCGAATTGACGACGCACGCATCACCACCCACGCCCACCTGGCCACGACCGAAGAATCCTGCCCCGGCCGTCTGTTCCCGAACTCAATCCTCGCGACCTCGCGCACCCAATCCACCCAGGCCTGGTGAAACCTCAGATGGTTGTAAACGCCATCACTTATTTTAAAGAATGAATTCTGATTATCGAATCGATTCTCTGAAATCCGGAATCTCCCATCCAATAATCAGCCGCCCTCGCTCTCCCTTCCCAACCGGGATTCCAGCCGCCGAACGGCCTCTTCCAGCAGGGCGATG
>DAHZZC010000559.1 GCA_027435495.1 Planctomycetales bacterium | reverse complement strand
CGAGGCACTTCAGCGCGATCACGGCGTAGACCATCGGCGGGAAGATGGCGCCCAGGCCGTCGGTGTCCTCGCAGTGCTCCATCATCCAGCGATGGGCCGCCCGGAGCCCGGGCCGCCGCCAGGCCGCTGGAACCCGGCGATCGAGCCATTTCAATACCCGGTCCAGCCCGAGAAAGAATCGGTGCCACGAGATCAGGCCGCCCCGATTGCGCGACGGCCGTTCGGGCAAAAAGAGTTCGGCGATCCCCTGATCGGGAGCCAGCGCCCGAACCGGCTTGTGATACGACATGATCGAGAGCGGTACGACAATCGCCCGCGTCCAGGCTGACATCGCGAAGAGGCTAAACCGGAGCCTCGGCGGCAGCAGGATCAGCTCGGGCGGGACGCAGGGCGTCTCGTCGTACTCTATCTGGCCCAGAAGTGCCAGATAGAACCGCGTGAAGCTGTTGCAGGCGTGCGCGCCGCCCATCGCCAGGATCGCCTCGCGCGCCCGGACCATCTCCGGCTCGTCGGGTGATCGGCCGGTCAGCTTCAGCGCGAAGTACGCCTTGACCGAGGCGCTGATCTCGCCCGGTCCCCCAGGATAGATCGCCCAGCCGCCATCAGCCAGTTGATGATCGGCGATGTACCGGGCGCAACGAAGAGAGACCTCGTCGGCCTCACGACCGAGGAAGGTCATCAGCAGGACGTATTCCGACTCAAGGATCGTGTCCCCCTCGAGCTCGGCGACCCAGTATCCCTCGTCTTCCTGGCGTCCTAGCAGCCAGTCGCGGGTGCGCTCGATGGCGGCCTCGATCGCCTCATCCTGGGGCGCCGACCACCGCGACGATCCAAGCGTGCTCGTCCGATTCCAGGACTCTCGGGAGGCGCCTCCGTCCCTGTTGGCGATCATCGGTCCCTATCCTCTCCCTCGGGTTCGAGCCGTCGGAACGGCCACGGGAAGGCCGTTTGCAGGGCGTGGAACGAACGATTCCACTCGCGAGGTCACGCGAGCGGGCTCATCCTAGGCACGTACCCGGGAATCGATCAAGATCAAACTGCCCCGCGATTTGGGGCGATTTGGCGTCCCCTGGCGGCAGGCGCCCGCAAACCTTGCGCAGCTTGCGGGCGATATCGTCAGGCCCGGGGGATCAGTCCACCGTCAGGGTGGCATCCAGCTCGAATCCGTGCAGGACGGGGATCGATCGCAGGATGGCGAGGGCGCGGGCTCGGTCGGACTTTTCGAGGATTGTCCCGCGGATCTCCAGGTGGTGGCCGCGTACCTTCACACCATCGATGTGTGCCAGTTCGCCGAGGTGGCGCGACATCTGGGCGGCCAGGTAGGGCTCCAGGTCCTCGGGCCGACCCATGTTGACCAGGGGGTTGGGGTGGTCCTCGTCGGGAATGGAGAACTCAAGGCGATCGACAACGTCGCGAACGCCCGGCGTCTGCTGGGCGGTCCGAAACGCGAGCATCGCTTCGTAAGCGGAGGGAACCTTCCCCGAGAGCAAGATGGCATCGCCTGAGGTCCGGACCTGGATTGGTTGGCCGGCGAGCTTGGGACGGCGGCGAAGGGCCTCGATCACGCGGCGGGTGATCCGGCTCCCGTCGAGTGCGGCGAGGGTCGAGGCATGCGGACGAGGCGGCTGAGCGGCCGGCGGTTCGGCGGGGCCATCGGCAGGACGCCGGACCTCGCGCACCGCCTCTGAGACAGGATGTGGTGGCGGCGCTGCACGATCAGGAGGTGCACCGACGGGCTGAGGCGAAGGCGGGGGCCCGGGGTCGTTGGCGACGCCCGCTCTCCTCGGCTTGACCTGGAGCTGCATGTAGACACGGCTCACGCCCGGGACGCTCCAGGCGGTTTGCTCGATCTCGCGAGCGACCTCCTCGCTGGCGACCACACCCCGGAGAAACACCTGGCCATTGGCGTCAACGGTGATGTCGATATCGCCCTTGGCTGGTGGGAGTTCCATCGGGCCGGGACCGCTGGCGGCCTGGGGCGGCACGCCCGACGGTAGCGTATAGCCGGCCGGACCCTGGGGAACGGGTGGCGCATTCGGACCGGCGACGTTCGGAGGCGCTGGTCCGCCCATCCCGGCGGGAGTCATCTCCGGATCGCGACGCCCGCGCCACCAGGGGGCGAAGCTGACCACGGGTGGCTGCGTCCCGAAGAACGGGTCGTCGAGCCTGCCAAAGAGGGGCTCGGGGTAAACATTATACGACGACGAGAGGTTCGGAGCCAGGGCGCCGTAGCCCGTCATCGAGGGCGTGGCGCTCATCGCGACCCGGATCGTCTCGGCGGTGTCGATCACCAGGTCGTCGCGGAACGGGAAGCCGAAGGCGATTGCCATTTGCACGGCCGAGTCGTGGACCTGCTTCGTCCCGACCCGCCCCGAGAGGATGACCTTCCCGCCCTGCCAGGAGGCCCCAATGGCATAGGGCGCAGTCAGCGGATTGGACCGGAGCGCCCGGGTCATGATGACCTCGGGCCGTTGCTCGGGAACGTCGGCTGGCCTAGGTGCGACGGGGTATCCCCCGGGCACCTGCTGAGCGAGTGTCGGATGGAGGGCCGCTGCCGAAAGGGCCAGCGCGCCGACGGCCGATCGAAATCCGAGACGAGGACGGGTCATCTCCCTACCTCCGTGGGACGGAAGGCCAGAACGACCGACGACGCACGATCCCCTCATTTCGAGTCTACGAATCCGTTCGGCCAGGGGCAAGGGTGGCGCCGGCCACGCATCACCGAATCCGTCCGCGAGCCGTTGACGATCTCGACCTGATCGTTAACGGACCTCGATCGGTTCGATGGCGAGTTGCCCCTCCACGAGCGCCACCGGCAGGAACGCCTCGAAGGGTGCCACGCCGTCGAGGCTCGAATCGGAGAGCTTGATGTGGACGGCATCGACAGTCGTCTGGTTCCAGGACGGATCGATGGCGATCCATCGGCTATTGACGAAAACCTCGTCCCACATGTGGTAACCAAAACCACCAGCGTCCTCGACGTAGATCAGGCCGACGACGACGCGGGAGGGAATTCCGGAAGCCCTGCAGATCGCGGCGGCCAGAACCGAATGCTCCGAGCAGTCTCCTTGCAGGTTGCGAGCGACGTCGGCCGCTGAGGCGAACGCGACCTTGAAATCCTTCTGCCGGATCTTTTCATAGACCCATCCATTGATGGCCCGGGCCTTTTCCCAGGGGTCGACGATTCCCCTGGTGATCTCTGAGGCCAGGCTCCGGACCCGGATGTCGTCGCTGTTGATCAGGGCGTTGGGCTGTAAATACTGCGGGGAGATCTCACCGCCGATCGGTGTCCCGTCGATCGGGCCGACGCTCCGGATCTCGACGATCGCCGAGTTGGTCGCGCCTTCCTCCTTTTTGACCGACTGCCGCGCATCGATCGGGAAGACCTGGGATGGGTCCTGCTTCTTGAGCGTAACCCGGTAGCGGACCTGACGCGTCTGGTCGGGGTTGGAGATCGGTCGAGGGACCTTCACCATCGTCTCGGCGATCATGTTGAACCGAACCGAGCCGGCCGGGGCGAGAGCGGCCTCTCGGCTGGTCCGGTAGTAGACCATCCCCCCCATGATGTCCTGCTCGGACTTCAGGACTTGGCCCTTCGGGTCGACGAAGACGCGGGAGTCGTACTCGGGGCGGTGCTTACCGTCGACCTCTGTGGTCAGGTCCACGCGAAGCAGGTCGCGCTTCGACCCGTCTCCGAGGACGGTCGGCTCGAGCGATTTGGCGATCAGCGTCTGGTCGCAGACCTTGTTCAACTCGGGGATATAGACCCGGATCTGCCGCGACTCGCCCGCCTTCATCGGTTGCTTCGTCATGCTCTGCTCGGGGCCGTAGGGACCCCGAATTTCGGGCGACCAGGGGATCGTCTGAGAGACCGACTGGCCGCCGGCCTTCATGCTCAGCTTCATCCGTCCGCCGATCACGTCGCCATGGACCCGGATGTCCTGGTTACCGCCGGCGTCGGTCCGGGTATCCAGGCGAAGGACCTGGCCGTCGAGCGTCTCAATCGTCCCGTACATCAGCTTGACGACGGACTCGTCCTGCCCGCGCTTGAGCCGCATCTCGGCGTCAATCCGGACGCGATTGTACTCGTGGTTTTTGTCACTAACCTTCTCGACCCAGGTATGGACGTGCCCGATCTTGGAGCCCGAGAGATACACAGCGTCCCACGTATCCTGAGCCTTCGCGGCGGGCACGGCCAGTGCAAGAACCATCGCTGCCCGCAGGACCGCGGACGAATCCCGCCCTGAGCGGGGAACCAGTCGCTTCATCGATGACCCCTTTCCGGATCGTCGCTCGAAGGGAGTGGACGGCATCCGGTCGTTCCCGGGCCGCCCTTCCCAATCATGGACGATAACCGGCGGGCCCTCAAGTTCAACCGAGATGGGATGACTGGGCCTCAGCGGATTCAGCGGATGAGGACGCAGGAAACCGTCCTCGAGGTTCGGCGACGCAAGGGTCATCACCCGATGGTGATGTTCTCCGCGAAGCATTCGCCTGAGAGAATCTCAAGGGCCCCGTGCATCGCAAGCTGCTTGGCATGCCGCGAAGGAACCTGGCCGCTGACGATGACCTGACCTCGCTCTTCCTTGACAACGAGGTTCCGGATCCGGCCGTGTGTAAACTGGCGGACCCTCGCCTCCACCTGCTGGGCCAGGCTGGTTCTGGCCTCAGGAGCATTCAAAATCATGGTGCCACTCTCAAAGATATGCGAAAGAAGGCCGCTTCTCTGGATGCGACCGCGGCGATCATTCGTCACTTAGTCACTTCATGCTACCCCGTCAATCGGGTTTTGCAAGGCGTTCAAGTCGCGAATTTTCCAGGAAGATCCCGACTCTGCTGCTTCGAACCTCGGCAAAACCCCGGCCCGTGAATTCTTATGTATGGCATGGATCGGGCGAACAGATCGGCCAGGAAAAGCGGTCCTGTCGTTAGTCGGATCGAGGGAGCGAGAGTCCGGCAACCAGTCGTTCGAGGACCAGGCGGGGCTCGGCGGAACTCCCTCCCTTAAGATCGAGATCGGCCCGAAGAAGTGTGGCCGGGAGGGCATCTACCCGTCGCGGGCCGAGGTGGGCGTGCTGCTCGCCCGTCTGGGTGACCGCGCCGGGATAGATTCCGGCGGTCCGGCAAGCCTCGTCCAGCGAGATCCTCGCACGTCGCAAATGGCCGGCATGGTGAATCTTCAGAAGAGAGAAGGTCATCGCCGCGAGGAGACCGACCGGGGCTTCGCCGGCAGCCAGCAAATCATCAAGCAATTCCAGTGCCGTCCTCGACTGGCCGATGGCGGCGGCGTCGAGGACCTTCCAGACCGTCTCCACCCGACCGGCGCCGACCATTCGCGAGACGTCGGCCCGTTCGATCCGTTTCGCCTCGCCCACGTAGACCGAGAGCTTCTCGATCTCCGCCGTCAGGATGCCGATCTCCGGCCCGACCAGGTCGACCAGCAGGTTCGCCGCCGGAGGATCCAGCAAGACCCCACATCGTGTCTTCGCATACTGGGAAAGCCAGGAAACGAGCTTGGCCGACTGCTTCACTGGCAGGGGATTGCACTCGATGGCGACCCCCATCTTCTCGACGCATTTCGCCAGGTTGGTCGTCGCGGTCCATTGCTTCACCTGGAGCACCAGAATTCCGGTCGTGCTGGGTCTCTCCGTGTAGGCTTCCAGTTCTCTCCGGTACTTGGTGACAAACGAGTCGGCCTCATCCACCACCACCAGCCGACGTTTCCCGAAGAACGGGAGCGTAAAAAGCTCGTCCCGAACGTCCGCCAGCCGCGATTGGGCCCCAAACCGCGAGACCGAGGGCTCGTCCTCCGTACCTGGGAACGCCAAGCGGACGATGGCCGCGATCGACTCGCGGATCAGGTACGAGTCGGCTCCGTAGACGGCGTACATCGGACGGATCGGCTGACGCCCCGAATCGCGCAACCATTCCAGTGCATGCATGAAATCCGGTCCTCTACGCCCTGGTCCCTCGCTCGAACACTAGAATACAGTACGGCCGGAGACGACAAGAATTGTCGATGACCAGGCTCACACCTCAAAATTGGCTCACTTACGCTTGACGGAACGCCGAAACGGAATATCGTGGATTAAAACGCCTGTTTGAAACAAGCGTTTGGATCGATCGGAGAGGTGATGGAATCGAGCGAGGCGACGAGAGACCGGCTCTTGCAGGCGGCGGGCGAGGAGTTCGCCTGCAAGGGGTTCGAGTGCGCCCGGATTCGCGAGATTTGCATTCGTGCGTCGGCGAACGTGGCGGCGGTTAACTACCATTTTGGCGACAAGGAAAAACTGTACATTGAGGCCGTGCTGGAAGCCCACCGGTGCGGGCCGGGAGCCGACGAGGAAGCCGTCGACCCGATGGCCGGGCCGGACGAGCAGCTCCGTTCGTTCATCCGGCACTTTCTCGGCCGGGTGCTGGCGATGCAGGCGCCCGACGACTGGCGGCACCGGCTCATGCTCCGCGAGTTGTTGCACCCATCCTCGGCCTCGGATGCGCTGATCCGGGAGTCGATCCGGCCCCGCTTCGATCAGTTGCAGCGGATTCTCCAGCGGTTCTGTCCGGAGGCAGAGGTTCGGAGGTTGAATGCCCTGGCGTTCAGTGTGATCGGTCAGTGCTTGCATTACAAGATGGCCCGACCGATTGCCGAGCGACTCATCGGGCCGGAAGGCGTCGAGGCGCTTGACCTCGAGTTCCTGACCGATCACATCGCGACGTTCTGCCTGGCAGCGCTCGGAGTCGTCCCTCCGTTCGACACGGCGGGCGAGTCGGTTCGTGAGGAGTCCCGAAGTTCGGCCGGTTCCTGATCGGATCGAGGGGGATGCGATGGGATGGATCGCGCTGAAGATGCTGGTCGGCGATCGCGCGAAGTTCCTTGGGATTGTGATGGGGCTGACCTTCGCGGCGCTCCTTATCACGCAGCAGGGCTCGATCTTCTGTGGACTGATGCTGCGGACCTGCGGACAGGTCAGCGATATCACGGGCGCTGATCTCTGGGTCATGGACCCGACGGTCCGCTACATCGACGACGTCAAGCCAATGCTGGAGAGCAACCTGTACCGTGTCCGGGGTGTCGAGGGAGTGCTCTGGGCTGTCCCGCTCTACAAGGGTCAGGCGCGGGTGAAGATCAGTCCCGAGGTCGCGAGGGGTCGCCGAGCCGCGGTCATTGAGCAGGTGATCCTGCTCGGGCTCGACGATTCGTCCCTGATCGGTGCGCCGCCGCCGTATCGGGTCCTGGCCGGTAACCTGCGCGACCTTCGGCTGCCGGATGCTGTCTTTGTCGATAGCGAGCGACTGGCGAAGCTCTATCCCAGCGAGGATTGGACCCGGGTGAAAAAGGAAGGGAAAACCTTCTATCGCCGGTTCCTCCGTCGGCAACTGGAGATGAACGACCACCGGGCGGTGATCGTCGGGGTCTGCGAGGCGACCCGGACGTTCCAGACCAATCCTGTTGTCTACACGACCTACACTCGAGCGAAGAACTACGCCCCGCAGGAGCGCAAGATCCTCTCGTTCGTCCTGGCCGGGACGGAGCCCGGGGTCTCGCCGAAGGTGGTCGCCGATCGGATTCGGGCTCAAACGGGACTGGGGGCGCACACCGCCTCGGACTTCGCCTGGATGACGATCAATTACTACGCGCGTTACACGGGCATTCCAATCAACTTTGGGATCACCTGCTTCCTGGGCTTCCTGGTGGGCACGGCGATCGCCGGGCAAACGTTCTACAACTTCACGATTGAGAACATCAAGCAGTTCGGCGCCCTGAAAGCGATGGGCGTGACGAACGTCCGGATCGTCGGGATGATTCTCTTGCAGGCGCTGGTGGTCGGGCTGCTTGGCTATGGGATCGGAGTCGGGCTGGCGGCTCTCTTCGGATGGGCCACGCAGGGGGGCGAACTGGCCTACTTCACCCCCTGGCTGCTCCTGCCGATCACGGCGTGCTCGATCGTCTTTATCTGCGTGCTTTCAAGCCTCCTGAGCGTCCAGCGGGTGATCCGCCTGGAACCGGCGATCGTCTTCCGTTGAGTTCCCTCCGCGAGAAGACAGAAACAGGCACATCAAGGACTTGGTGCCAGTTCCCGTTTTCTCAAGATGGCTTGCCGTTGCCCCACATTGCGTATCGATGGCTCCGTCCCTGCGAGGTCGGTCATGAGGGTCGCGGAAGAACGCCGAGCGCCGGCCGCGGTCGCCACAACAGGCGACGAGGCGGGTGTGGAGGTCGCGGTCCGAATCCGTGGGCTGGGCAAGCATTTTGGCACCGGCGAGCAGCGAGTGCAGGCACTCCGGTCGATCGACTGGGACGTCTTCACCGGCCAGCTTACGATGATCGTCGGGCCCTCGGGATGCGGGAAGACAACGCTCCTCTCGGTGATCGCCGGCATCCTTGACGGCGATGAGGGGGAGGTCTCGATCTTTGGCGAGCCGCTGGACCGAATGAGCGACCGGGCCCGGACACGGTTCCGGGCGACGAACATTGGCTTCGTCTTCCAGCAGTACAACCTCCTGCCGGCGCTCACGGCGGCCGAGAACGCAGCAATCCCGCTGGTGATCGCCGGATGGCGGCGAGACCAGGCCGTCCGTCGGGCAAGCGAGGTCCTCGCCTCGATCGGGATGGGGAAGAAGCTCGCGAATCTACCGAGCCAGCTCTCCGGTGGGCAGATGCAGCGGGTGGCGATCGCCCGAGCGCTCGTCCACGAGCCGAGACTCCTGGTCTGCGACGAGCCTACCGCCGCCCTCGACCACGAGACCGGTCAGACCGTGATGCAACTCCTCCGTGACGCTGCGGTCCGGCCCGACCGGGCGGTGATCGTCGTTACCCATGACAACCGCGTCTTCCAGTTCGGAGAGCGGATCGCCCACATGGACGACGGCCGGATCGTCCGTCTGGAGCAGCGAGCCGCATCCAAACCGAGCCTATCGGACTTTTCCCCTCTTTTGTGAGTCTCCCGATCGGGGGTCGTCGAAGCATGTTCGCAAAATACATCCTGCCAGTTCTGGCCGTCGTCGGCCTTTCATTCTCGGTGTATACCGTGATCCAGGCGCAGCAGGTTCCGCCACCTTCGCGGCCGATCATCGAGCCGCCGTCGCGGCCCGAGGCGGTCCGAATGATCGCCGGCTCGGGGCTGGTCGAGGCTCGCCGCGAGAACATCCCGATCGGCGTGAATGTCCCTGGCGTGGTCACGGAACTCTTCGTCAAGAAGGGAGAGCGGGTCAAGGCCGGCGCCTCGCTTTTCCAGACTGACGACCGCGAGTATCGATCAATGCTGGAGGTTCGGCTCGCCGAGCTGGAAGCGGCGAAAGCCCGGCTCCACAAGCTGCAAAACGCGCCAAGGCCCGAGGACATCCCACCAGCCCGGGCGTCCGTCGAGGAGGCTGAGGCGCGAATGAACGACGCCGAGGCCGCGATGGCCCGAACCGAGCGGCTCTACTCCCGCAACGCCGCCCCGGCGAGTGACTTCGACAAGGACCGATTTGCCTTCCTCGCTGCGAGGGCGACCCTCGCCAAGGCTCGGGCGGAACTCGACCGCATCCTCGCCGGGACCTGGAAAGAGGATATCGAGGTCGCCCGCTCCGAGGTCAAGCTGGCGCAGAGCCAGGTCGATTCGATCAATACAAACCTCGAGCGGCTGATCGTCCGGGCCCCGATGGACGGCGAGGTTCTTCAGTTGAACGTCCGGCTCGGCCAGTACGCGGCTTTTGCCTGGAAGGAGCCGATGGTCGTCCTCGGTGACATCCACCGGCTGCACGTCCGGGTCGACCTCGACGAAAACGACCTGCCGTACTTCTCGACAGCCTCCGACGCGATCGCGACCCTGAAGGGCCGGCCGAGGGTCCGATT
>DAHZZC010000558.1 GCA_027435495.1 Planctomycetales bacterium | reverse complement strand
CGCGGCGGGGACATCACCTCCGACCGGCTCGTCCAGCCCTGTAGGAATTAGAATTAGTGTCAGTTCTTCTAGGGAATTAGAATTAGTGTCAGTTCTTTTAGTAGTTTTTGTCCCCTGATTCCCTTTTGAACCACGGGGTCGGAGGATGTCAATGAAGGTGTCGGGAACCTTGAACACCGGTTCCCGACACCTTATCCTGCCGTCGGCTGCGCAGTTGGAGGAAGCCACCGAACTTGAAGTCTCGGCAATCGTCGAGCAAGCCGCCGAACTGGAGGCGCATGAGCAAACGTCTATTCAAACAGGAGGTTCTGGACGACCGCCTCCTGCGGAACTGGGCTCGAATAAGAGAATTCTCCCATATCGTCTACATATTCGGCCAGGTTCGCGAAGTCGAAGGCGGATGCGAGTGTCGTCAGGAGCTGGCCGAACAGGACGATCCTGCGGTCGTTGCGGGATAGCTGGAAGCCGGCTTCATGCAGCCGCTGGAGCTTTTGCCTGCCGGACTCGATCGCCTGGTCGATCGGGGGGCGCAGGAATTCGACCGCGCTCTGCTTGCGGCAGACGACGAGGATGTCGAGCTGGATCGGTTCCTTGGCCTGGGATTTCGGCGTCGCGACCGACATCTCCGCCTTCACCGGCTGAGAGTTGACGACCGTGAAGCCCGAGCCGAGCACCGCGTCGGCCAGGGACTTCCATCCTGCTTCTCGGGAATGATGGTAGGAGAAGATCAGGAGGCCGTCGTCTTTCAGGATGCGGTGGCATTCGCCGAAGACGTCCCGCAGTTTCGCGGCGAACCGGTCGGCGTCGGTGTCCTGCACCTCGGAGGGATGCCGCGTCGTCCGGCCGTCGCCCGACCTGGCCCGTGGGGTCAGTTGCTGCCAGGCATGGAAGAAATCCGCCAGTTCCGAGTAATGAACGTTATCGAAGAACGGCGGGTCGGTCACGACCAGGTCGATGCTCCGATCGGGCAGTCCCGTTGCGGCCGAGTCGCCGCATGACAGGTAGATCGCCCGCTCGCCGCGCGGCCCGTCGCAAGGCCAGTGCTCCGCGACCTGCCCCGTGAAGGGCGGCGAGCAGACCCGACCCCTGGCCGAACCCGTCCCGTTGACCTCGGTGGGCATCTGCCGGTATTCGGACGCCCGCAGCAAGCGGCTTCGGAAAAGGTTGGAGAATGAGCCCGAGCTCTTTGGCGTACCCCAGACGTTCGCCTCGATCGGCGTTCGCTCGGGCTTGAGGATGTGGTGCGAGAACATGTGCCGGACGGCGCCCGTGCCCTCACCCTTGTACGATGCGAACATATTGTTGAATTCGAGCACGCCAGAGAACAGGGTCAGCAGGGCCGCCCGCGTCGGTGGGTCGGCGATTCGCCCAATCGCCCGATGCAGCCGGCCGAGGGCGAGGAGCTGCCGGTCGTTGAAGAAGTCACGCCAGGCGGCGAAGCCGTAGCTCATCGCCTGTCTGGTGTTGTAACCGTGCTCCAGGGCCAGCGTCGGCAGCACGATCTCGCCCCGGGCGACTTCCTCCTCCAACCGCGCCGAGCAGGCCCGGTAGACCGCCCGATCGTCGTCGGTGGCGGGCAGATATTCCTTGTCACCGGCCCGCGTCAGGACGAGCTTGCCATAGAGTCGGAAGTCGGGCCGGGTGCTGGTCCGACCGATCGCGTCGAGGATCGGGAAAGCGCCCTGGCAATTCGGGCAGGTGGTTTTGGCACCACGAGCCGTGCCACGATCAGGGTTGAATCTCGACTGGCAGGAGCGGCAGGTCGCTTCCTCCTGGCCGTGGAGCCCCGGAAAGATGTCCCTGCAAGATGGGCAGAGAATCTGCACCTCCGGCTTGCGGTTCGGGTAGGCGTTCCGGGCGATCACCCAGGAGGGAAAGAGATCGATCGGCTTGCGGCAATCGGGGCAAGGCGCCTGCATGACCCAAAAGAAATAGAGCACGTCGCAGGGGTGGCCGCTGGAGTCGACGGAAAGGTAGAACTCGCGGAGTCCCTTGCCGACGCCCCGTGAGAGCTCGTCGAAGGCGGCCTGCAGGCGGCCCGCGTCCATCGGGCCGAGGGCCGTGCGAACCGCTTCCACGGCGACCGGATTGATGTCCCGGCCGAGGGCGGTGAAGCCGAGTTTGTGGGCCTCGCCGATGGTTGTCCCCGACCCCATGAAAGGATCGAATACCGTCACATCCCCGAACTGATGCGGCTTGTAGAAGGCGGCGGCGAGGTCGCCACTTTCGGGGAGCGCGGCGCCGAGGAGGATGCCGCGGAAGATCGAGCCGAGGCGCTTGGCCCACCACTTGTGCACGTGGTAGATCGGCCGATGAATCTCCTTCCGCCAGCTCTCGCGCTCCGCCAGCCGGGAGAGAAACTCGAACGGGAAGGCGTCCGTCTCGATCAGCCGCATGTCATTCATCCGTGGTTTCATCGTCGACTTCGAGGGCCAGGGCTTCCGGCGGGATATCCCGCATGGTGACGGGATCGGGCTCGGTGCCGTTGAGCCGCCAGGCCCGGAACACGTGCTCCCGGCCCGCGCCGGGATTCGGCAGCTTCCTGGGGGCGATCCGGTTGGTCTGGAGATCGAAGGAGTAGCCGACGATCAGCTCGGCAGCCTCGCGACGACGGAGTTCGCCCACCTCGAAGCACTCGGGACCGGCGTCCACGTCATGCGGCAAGATCAGCGTCTGACGGTGAGCCACGCCATCGGCCAGGTGGAAGGGGGGTCGGCACGACGTACATCTTCCGATCGCGGATCATGATATCGCCGTAACTACCAAATCCTTTGATATTTATATTTTTATGTACATAATCATGATCGGCATTCATAAAATCTCCGTGGCAGACCACCAGGTCGAGCACGGGGTAAGCGTCGCCGTCGGGTTTTTTCGGATATCGGCCGAAGACGTAATAGATGGTCCTTCCGTTGTGGAAGCCCGTCGGCACCTGGCTGTTGCTGTCGTAGTTCGCGTCTCGCCCGGGATAGGCCAGCCCTTTCAGTTCGTAGCCCTCGGTGGTGGCGACCATGCGGAAATCGGGATAGGAATTCCGGCCGCTGGTCTCGAAATTCAGGCCCGTCTCTTCCAACCGGGTCCGGAACCAGTTCTGGAAGTGAAACTCCTTGTCGTCCCTGCTGACCCGCTCGATAAGAGCGCCTCTCCGGATCGCCTTGACGCAACGGGTGAAGATCGTAACCGATGTCATTCAGGGATCCCAGGAACGTTCCAACCGTGAAATCCAGGCGGGCGGCGCG
>DAHZZC010000557.1 GCA_027435495.1 Planctomycetales bacterium | reverse complement strand
AGCGCCTCGAAGTTCGCCATCGTGCCGCCGCCGCAGAGGTGGCCGAGGTGCGGCTCGAGCCCGAACATCCGGGCGATGCCGGCGACGGCTTCTTTTTCCATGGCCGAGGTCGCCAGGCCGCCGTCGAGCGCGTGGTTATTGGGATTGAGGCACATCGCCAGCGCGTAAGCCGCGCGCGCCACGGGATGCGGCGGCTTGAGCATCTGGCCGATGTAGAGCGGGTGGTGATACGGATCATTGTCCCTCAATCGCTCGGCCGTCTCCGCCAGCACCGCACGCATCGCCGCGACATCGACCTCCGAGTCCAGATCGGGGAGTCGGTCGAAGCCCTGCTCCAGGATCGTCAGAGATTCCACCAGGATGCGGAAGCTCTCTTGTTCGAACGTCATTAGCGGTCCCTTCCACCTCATGTCCCCCAATAAGCGGCGCAATCCGAAAGTTCAGCAGCCTTCCGACCACCGGTCAAGGGCGGATGCGAATCGGCTCACGCGCCCTGGCTGGGGGCGTCGAAGAAAAACGCGAGGATTTGGAGTGTCCAGGAGGGACCGGCTGATGAGTCGTCTGAGAAGGCTGTCCGCGGTTGCGGCCGCGATGTTCACCCTGGGATCGGCCCATGCGGGCGACCACCCTCCTCGCGTGGCGCCCCCGAATGCGTTCCAGCCGCCGGGCGCGAGCTTCGAGCGCGACGTCGACCGTCGGCAATACCTTCAGATGGCCCGTGAGGTTCTGGGCAACACCCGCGAGGCCTTCGCCGCCGCCCCGATCCGGTCCATCGAGATCGGCTCGGCCCGGCTGGCCGAGCGACTTGGCGTCCGGATTGTCGGTTCGCTCCCGCATTTTTCGGTCCCGCCCGGCCACCAGTGTCCCGAGGCCGGCGGCCCCTGCACGCCGGCGCGGATCACCCCGCTGTTCGACAGCCGCCCCGCCTACGACGCCCTGCTCGCCCTGATCGCCTCGGCCCGGTGCCGGATCGACCTGATGATCTTCGGCTGGGACGACGACCCCGACGGTCGGGCCGTCGCCGCCGCCCTGATCCAGAGCGCCCGCTCCGGCGTCCTGGTCCGACTGATGATCGACCGCGGCGGGTTCGTCATCGGCGAGAACAACGAGCACGTCATCGTCGACGGCCAGCCGTCGTTCCTCGACGCCCTTCACGCCGAGCCGAACATCCGACTGATCGAGACCCCCGACCCCGGCCTTCGCTTCGATCACCGAAAGCTCGCTGTCTTCGACGACCGGATCGCCTGGTCAGGCTCTCTCATCCTGACGCAGCCCTCGGTCGAGCGATGGCACAACTTCAATTACATCGCCGAAGGTCCAATCGTCGGCCAGCTCGACGCCCTCTTCGTCGAGCGATGGGAGAGACTCGGCGGCTGCCACGCCCCGCTCTGCACCCCGCCCGAGGTCGCCGACGCCGTTGACCCAAACGCGATCGTCCGGGTCGTTCGCACGGACGTCGACCCGGTGATCCGGACCCTCAAGGAAGCCGTCTACGGATCGGTCGACCAGGCTCATCACCATATCTATCTTGAAAATCCCTATTTCAACGATCGGATCCTCATCAAGAAGCTGATCGCTGCACGGGCGCGCGGCGTCGATGTGCGCGCGATCCTCACGATGCGTGGCGACAGCGCGACGATGAACAAGTACACGGCGCTGACCGCCAACGCCTTGCTCCGCGGCGGTTGCCGGGTTTATCTCTACCCGGCGATGACGCACGTCAAGGCAATGGCCGTTGATGGGACGATGATCTACATGGGCACCGGGAACTTCGACGATCTGAGCCTCCGTAATAACCGGGAACTCTCGCTCACGGTCCGCGGCCCCGAAATTGTCCCGCAGATCGAATCCGGCCTCTTCCTCCGCGATATGGCCGCCTCGGAGGAACTGCACGCCCTGGTCCCGCTTCCGAAGGGGTGGCTCCTCCTGCGCCCGGGCTGGGAATTCTTTTGAGCCGGCGTTCTCCTTTCGGAATCGGCGCGACGGGCATGGCGCTTGCTGATGGAATGAGGGGCCTGCCCACCGATTGATTGGCTCGGGCGAGGTCCGCCCAGGACGCCCGGCTGGGCTCGATCGCGACGAGATTCCTCGGCGATGCCGAGACGGGGAACGTGTGCCATGCCGATGCGGATCGAGGATTATGCGATGATCGGCGACTGCCGGACCGCCGCGCTGGTGGGTCGGGACGGGTCGATCGACTGGCTCTGCCTGCCCCGGTTCGACTCGGGCGCCTGCTTCGCGGCGATCCTGGGCTCGCCCGAGAACGGTCGGTGGAAGCTCTCGCCCGACGAACGGAAGCTCAAGATTCGGAAGGTCGAGCGGCGATACCGCCCGGGGACGATGGTCCTGGAGACCGACTTCGACACTGACTCCGGCGCCGTGCGCGTCACTGATGCGATGTCGATGGACAGTGAAACGCCGACCGTCGCTCGCGTCGTCGAGGGGCTGCGGGGCGAGGTCCCGATCTGGTCGGAGCTGGTGATCCGGTTCGATTATGGGTGGATCGTTCCCTGGGTGACACGCCACGAATGCGGGATCTCGGCGATTGCCGGGCCGGACAAGCTCCGGTTTCGGTCATGGATCCCTAGCCGGGGCGAGGGCTACGCAACCGTCTCCGAGTTCGTGGTTCGCGAGGGGCAGAAGATCCCGTTCACGCTCGCCTGGCACCCGTCGACAAAGAAGGCTCCGGCCGGGCTCGACGCCGAGGGCGTCATTCACGATGCCGAGGCCCGATGGCGGGAGTGGTCGAGTCGATGCGATGGCAACGGTGCCCGTCAGGACGAAACGGTCCTTCGCTCCCTCTTGACACTCAAGGCGCTCACCTACGGCCCGACCGGTGGGATTGTCGCCGCGCCAACGACCTCGCTCCCCGAACGGATCGGCGGCGTCCGCAACTGGGACTACCGGATGTGCTGGCTCCGCGACGCCACATTTACCCTGCTCGCCCTGATCAATGCCGGATACCTCGATGAGGCCCGCGAGTGGCGTGAATGGCTCCTCCGTGCCGTTGCCGGACGCCCCGATCACCTCCAGATCATGTACGGGATCACTGGCGAGCGCAGACTCACCGAATTTGAGCTCAACTGGCTTCCGGGCTACGAGAATTCGAAACCTGTCCGGGTCGGCAATCTGGCCTCCGAACAGTTCCAGCTTGACGTCTACGGCGAGGTCTGCGACGCCCTCTTTCAGGCCCACCGGCACGGCTTAAGCGATCTCGATGACGCCTGGAGACTCGGCCAGGTCATCCTCGACTTTTTGGAAGAGGCCTGGAAGCAGCCCGACCAGGGCATCTGGGAGGTCCGCGGCAACCGCCGCCATTTCGTTCACTCGAAGGTCATGGCCTGGGTCGCCTTCGATCGCGGCGTGAAGGCGATCGAGATCTTCGGCTACTCCGACGGGCACCTGGAAAAGTGGAAGCAGCAGCGCGACGCGATCCACCAGGAAGTCTGTGCGAAGGGCTTCGACCCCGGGCTGAACTCGTTCGTCCAGGCCTACGGCGAGAAGAACCTCGACGCCAGCCTGCTGATGATCCCTCTCGTCGGTTTCCTTCCTGCCAAGGATCCGCGAATACTCGGCACGGTCGCTGCGATCGAAAAGCGGCTGATGAACCAGGGCTTCGTCCGTCGCTACGACACCACAAGCGCCGTCGACGGATTGCCCGGCAATGAGGGCGCGTTCCTCCCCTGCACCTTCTGGCTGGCCGACAACCTGGCGCTCCAGGACCGTCGCGACGAGGCACGCGCGATCTACGACCGGCTGCTCGATATCCGCAACGATGTCGGTCTGCTTGCCGAGGAATACGATCCGATCGCGAAGCGGCAGCTTGGCAACTTCCCTCAGGCTTTCTCACACATCTGTCATGTGAACACAGCGCGGAACCTCGCCCACGAAAGGGGCGGGCCTTCCGAGCAGCGACACAAGGACGAAACGCCGAAGGCTGCATCTTGACGGCGCACGCTTATGACGCCAGCGAAGAAGAAGCTCAAGTAGGTCTGGCTTTCCAGCCTGACCTACTTTCTTGCCGCCGTAATACGTCGCCTTGATCTCCTCGAGACTGACGCCGACGGACTGTTGTGGGTCTTCTGATTGAGATGATCGTCCGCCATCGACCGGAATCCCCGAGGCGCCGGGCCTCGTCATACCTCACCCCTCGCCGCCCGTGATCTCCCGGACGATCGACCCGACGAACGTCCGCGCATCGCCAAAGAGCATGAGCGTCTTGTCGAAGTAGTAGAGCGGGTTGTCGATGCCGGCGAAGCCGGGGCTCATGCCTCGCTTGATGACCATCACGGTACGAGCCTTGTCGACGTCGAGGATCGGCATGCCGTAGATCGGACTCTTACGGTCCTCGCGGGCAGCAGGATTGGTGATGTCGTTGGCGCCGATCACGAGTGCCACGTCGGTCTGAGGAAAGTCGTCGTTGATCTGGTCCATGTCGAGGAGGCGGTCGTAGGGGATGTCGGCCTCGGCCAGCAGGACGTTCATGTGCCCGGGCATCCGGCCTGCGACCGGGTGGATTGCAAACGCGACATCGATACCCTGCCGCATCAGGGCGTCGTAGAGTTCGCGGATCTTGTGCTGTGCCTGGGCGACGGCCATTCCGTAGCCCGGCACGATGATCACCCGCGCAGCGGCGGTGAGGATGGCCGCGGCCTCCTCGGGCGAGGCGCTCCGGATCGGCCGGTTCGTGTCGCCAGCGGCCGAAGTCTGCTCCTGGCCGAAGGCCCCGAACAGCACATTCGTAAACGACCGATTCATCGCCTTCGACATGTTGACTGATAGGATGAAACCCGAGGCTCCGTCGAGCGCCCCAGCGACGATCAGCAGCTTGCTATCGATCGCAAACCCCATCGCCGACGCCGAGAGCCCAGCGTACGCGTTGAGCAGCGAGATGACCGTTGGCATGTCGGCCCCGCCGATCGGGACGATCATCAATGCCCCGAAAACCAGCGCGAGCAGGATGATAACCGGGAAAAGCAACGACTGAGAGGGATCGTAGACCATGTAGCCCCCCGCGATCACGGCGAGGGCGAGGATTGAGAGGTTGACGAAGTTCTGGCCCGGGTAGGTGATCGGCCGTTGGGGCAGGATTTCCTGGAGCTTTCCGGCGGCCAGCAGGCTTCCGGTCAGCGTGAGCGAGCCGAGGATCACCTCGATCGCCAGGACGGCCATTGTGAAGGGCGGGATGTCGGGAGCCATCACGCTGTACTCGGCGATCCCCACCATCGTTACGCAGATGGCCCCGAAGGCGTGGCTCAGGGCCGTGAACTGCGGAACGGCCATCATCGAGACCATCCCGAGCCGGATGCCGATGATCGTCCCGACGACCAGCGCCCCGGCAATCCATCGGTAATCAACGATCTCGCGATGGAGGAGCGTCCCGATGATCGCGACGAGCATCCCGACCTCGCCCGCCCGGACACCCCGACGCGCCGTGCTTGGCGAACTCATCCACTTCAGCGAGAGGATGAACAGCGCCGTGGCGACCAGATAGGCAATCTCGATCCCGAGTTCTCGTGGGGTCATTGGCCTGCCTGCCGCTTCGGGCCGCTCGTCTTGAACATGCCAAGCATCCGGTCAGTGATCAAAAAACCGGCAACGACGTTGATCGTCGCCGCGACGAGTGCCATCGTGCCGAGGATGGTTTCGAGCTGGCTCTCGCCCTGTCCGGCCAGCACAATCGCCCCGACGATGGCGATCGCGTCGAGCGCGTTGGTAAGCGACATCAGCGGTGTATGCAGCAGCGGCGAGACCCGCTTGATGACCTCGAAGCCGATGAACGCCGCCAGCATGAAGACGTAAAGCGCCGAGAGTAGTTCGGCCGTCATGTCGGGGCTCCTGGGTCGGCGGTCGTGATCGTGGCCGTGGTCGCGGCGAGCGGCGGCATCCCGAAGAACTCACGCACCCGGGCGCTAACGATCTCACCGCCTCGGGTCAGGAGAGTCTCGCGAATGATCTCGTCGTCGTCGTCGTCGCAGACCCGGCGGTCGCGGATCAGGTGGAGCAGGAACGCGGTGAGGTTGCGGGCATACATCTGGCTGGCGTGGTAGGGAACGGTGCTTGCCATGTTGATCCAGCCGATGATCGTGACGCCGTCGACGACCGCGATCTCCCCGGGCCGGGTTCGTTCGCAGTTGCCTCCGCGCTCGGCGGCCAGATCGACGATCACGGACCCGGGCCCCATCCGGGCGACCATATCGGCCGTGACGAGCACCGGCGACTTCTTGCCGGGGATCACGGCGGCGGTAATGACGACGTCGCTCTCGGCAACGACCCGGCCGAGCAGGTCACGCTGCTTCTGGTAAAACGATTCGTCCTGGGCGCGGCCGTATCCGCGGGCATCCTGCGCATCGGCGGCCTCAATGGGAAGCTCGACGAATCGCCCGCCGAGACTCTGCACCTGCTCCTTCGCCGCGGGCCGCATATCGTAGGCCGAGGCGACGGCGCCCAGTCGCTTGGCCGTCGCGATCGCCTGGAGCCCGGCCACTCCAGCGCCGATGATCAGAACCCGCGCCGGCGTGATCGTCCCGGCGGCGGTGGTGAGCATCGGGAAGAGCCGCGGCAATTGCTCCGCGGCCAGGACCACCGCCTTGTAGCCCGAGACCGTCGCCATCGACGAGAGCGCGTCCATGCTCTGCGCCCGGGTCGTCCGCGGCATCAGCTCGACCGAAAACGACGTCACGCCGCGGGCCGCCATGTCACGCAGGTCGTCAATCGATCCGAGAGGGCGCTGGAACCCGACCAGATACTGACCGCGACGAAAAAGCGGCAGGTCTTCCTTGCCGCGTCGGTCGTTCGAGCCATAGCCGAGCACCTGCGCCACGACGTCGGCCGCGGCAAACACATCGGCCCGGCCGGGGACCATCCGCGCGCCCTTCGCCACGTAATCGGCGTCGGGATATCCGGCCTCGACGCCGGCGCCTTCCTGGACCACGACCTCAATGCCTGCCTTGATGAGATTGGGGATCACCAGCGGCACCAGCGCAACGCGGCGCTCGCCCGGGAAACTCTCGCGAGGGACTCCGACGATCATGCGCCAGGCTCCGATCCTATCAACGGACTCGGAAGGCGAAACGGCACACACCTGTTTTACTCGACGCGCTGATTCTACACGTCTGGCACGCGATGTCCACGCCCTACCGAATTCGTATTCGCTTGACCGGCCGACCGCGCTTCCCTACCCTCTCGATCGGAGCCAACGTTCCCGCGCCCGATCGGAGCCCGTCATGTCCACGACCCTCGGCGCCCTCTGCCTGCTGGTACTGCCCTCGACTTTCCCCGTCAGTGTCCGCGTGGACGCCGACAGGTCGTCCGGCCCTCTGAAGCCGATCTGGCGATTCTTCGGCGCCGACGAGCCCAATTACGCTTACATGAAGGACGGTCAAAAGCTCCTCTCCGAGCTGGGCCGACTCCGGCCTGGCTCTGTCTACTTCCGCGCCCACAACCTGCTCACGACCGGCGACGGAACCCCGGCCCTGAAATGGGGCTCGACCAACGCCTACCGAGAGGATGCCCAGGGCCGCCCGATCGACGACTGGACCATCGTCGACCGGATCTTCGACGCCTACCTGGAGCGCGGCGTGAAGCCGTACGTTGAGATCGGCTTCATGCCGCGCGACCTCTCGCAACATCCCGAGCCCTATCAGCACCGATGGACCCCGACCGCCCGTTACAACGAGATCTTCACCGGCTGGGCCTACCCGCCGAAGGACGAGAAGAAGTGGGCCGACCTGGTCTATCGGTGGGTCCGGCACTGCCTCGATCGGTACGGCCGTGATGAGGTCGAAACCTGGTACTGGGAGACCTGGAACGAGGCCAATATCGGATACTGGCGCGGCACCCCCGAGGAGTTTCGCAACCTGCACGACCTGACGGTGGACGCGGTCCGTCGCGCGCTGCCGACGGCCCGGGTCGGCGGCCCCGACTGCGCCGGCAGCGGCGGCCGATGGACCCGCGATTTCCTGGAACATTGCCTCCGCGGGACGAACCACGCGACGGGCCGGGTCGGCACGCCGATCGACTTCGTCTCGTTCCACGCCAAGGGCGCCCCGTCGGTGGTCGACGGTCATGTTCGGATGGGAATCGCGACCCACCTCCGCACAATCCGCGACGGCTTCGAGATCGTCGCCTCGTATCCCGAGCTGAAGGACAAGCCAATCGTGATCGGCGAATCCGACCCCGAGGGATGCGCCGCCTGCCAGGGGCCGAGGTTCGGCTATCGAAACGGGACGATGTATTCGAGCTACACCGCGGCCAGCTTCGCCCGCATTCACGACCTTGCCGACCAGACTGGCGTGAACATCGAGGGCGCCCTGACCTGGGCGTTTGAATTCGAGGGCCAGCCGCCTTTCGCCGGCTTCCGCGCCCTGGCAACCGCCGGGATCGATCTGCCGGTTCTGAACGTTTTCCGAATGTTCAGCCTGATGGGTCCTCGTCGCGTGCAGGTCGAAAGCTCTGGCCAGGTCGCCTTGGAAAAGATCCTCGGCGAAGGCGTCCGCGGGACACCCGACGTCGGCGCGCTCGCTTCGATCGACGACGACCACCTCGCGATCCTGCTCTGGCACTATCACGACGACGACCTTGACGGCCCGGACGCCGAGATCGATCTGGAAATC
Organism: Planctomycetales bacterium; assembly: GCA_027435495.1. Lineage (GTDB taxonomy): Bacteria > Planctomycetota > Planctomycetia > Isosphaerales > Isosphaeraceae > JAKAUH01. Next base: position 1,175 of record DAHZZC010000557.1, on the reverse strand, counting down.
CGAGGTCTTCCGGCCGACGTCGGCCCGGTGCTCGTCCACCACTACCGGGTCGATCGCCGGCACGGCAACGCGTTCGAGGCGTGGAAGCGGATGGGATCGCCGGCTTCCCTGTCCCCTGAGCAGACCGACGAGCTGTCCCGGGCCTCCCGGCTCGGACTGGTCGAATCGCCCGGAAGAGTCCGACCGGGCGCGGGTGTCGTCAAGCTCCGGACGACGCTCCCGCGCCAGGCTGTCTCGCTGATCCGGCTGGAATGGCCTAGCCGTTCCGGCCGTTCTTGAGGAGGTTAGTGCCCTCGTCACTGACGCGGGTCTCGGGCTCCTGAAGAACGCGCTGGGTGGGCGTCTCCGCGTTCGGGACGACCGCCGTGGGCGCCTCGTCCGCGGCCTGAGCGTCGCGCGCGAGGTTGGCGGCGGCCTCGGCGGGGGTTGTCGGCGTTCCGTTCGTCGCGGGAGCCGAGGCGCGGCCGTTCGGCCGATCGTCTGATCTTGCCAAGGACGGGACGTCCGCCGGAGCCGGCAAGGACGTCGGCGCCGGTGGTGGGGGCGTCCCGATCACACCGGCTTGCTGGAGCGCGACCTTGGCCCGCAGCTTTGCGTCACTTATGAGCTGGAACCAGTCGATGTTGTGGGTTGGGGTCCAGAAGTCAGCGCGGAGCCGGACGATTCCTGGCTCCAGCCCCTCGACCAGTGTCCGGGGTGCGGGGTCGGCCAGAATACCGGTCGTCTCGCGGAGTGCTCGGTTCATCGCCTCAATCGCGTCGGCCGTCGAGGCGGTCTCGGGAATCACGACGTCGAAGTTTGTCCGGAAGCTTGGCGAGGCCGTCGCGTTGACCATGATCTCCTTGAAAATTGTGGCGTTTGGGATACGGACGTGCTTGCCATCGAGCGTCACCAGGACGGTCGCCCGTGTATTCAGCGATTTGACCACCCCCGACTGCCCTGCGATCGTCACATAGTCGCCGATCTGAAACGGCCGGCGAAGTCCTAGCAGCACCGAGGCGATGAAGTTCTCGGTGATGTCGCGGAAGGCGAACCCGACGGCCAGGCCGAAGACGCCCGCCAGTCCCAGGATCGAGAGGACGGCGTGGGTCAGCTCGAGCATCCAGAGCCCGATCATCAGGCCGCCGACGATCAGGAACGAGCTCAGAAGCGAGCCCACGACCGACCGGAGCAGG
>DAHZZC010000556.1 GCA_027435495.1 Planctomycetales bacterium | reverse complement strand
ATCATGACGACCAATGCCGGAGCCGAGGTCACCTCGCAAACGAACGTGTTCGGCTTCGACCGGGGGCGCGACGACGCCGCCAGCTACGAGCAGATGAAGGAGCGGCTCAAGGTCGCCATCGAGAAGTACTTCCGTCCCGAGTTCCTCAACCGGCTCGACGACGTGATCGTGTTCCACGCGCTCACCAAGGACAACCTCAAGACGATCGTCGACATCGAGCTGGCGAAGATCCGCGGCCGCCTGAAGGAGCGGGGCCTGGAATTGGTCATGAGCGACTCGGCCAAGGAACTTCTGATCGCCCGCGGTTACAACCCCGACTACGGTGCCCGGCCGCTCCGGCGTGCGATCGAGAACATGATCGAGAACCCCCTGGCCGAGGAACTGCTTCGCGGGAACTTCCAGGGCAAGGACAAGATCTACGTCGAGGTGCAGGGCGAGGAAGAGAACCGTCGGTTCAAATTCAATGCCGTCTCCTCAAAGGACGAGGAGGCGCAGCCGGCCCTCGTCGGCGCCGTCGGCGACTCGGGCGCGGCTGCGGCCGAGGGCAAGAACGCCTGACCTCTCGCCATCGACCGCATCCCGTAACCAGAAGAGGCCCGCCCCGGGACCATCAATCCCCGGGCGGGCCTCTTCGTCCTTTCGGGCAGGCGTCTTGCGAACCCCAGCTTGATGGCCATGGTACGCTCGCCTCGAGCCGATTCATCCTTACAAGCCCTGACAAAACGGCGACTGGCTCCGAGTCTTTGAGGTGCCACTCCCCGTTTTGTCAGGGCTTCTTGAACCCGTCGCAAGACGTTGGCATGGCAGACCTGCGCCATTACACTCGATAAGCTGCCCGGAGGTCCGAGACCGCGCCGAATGATGGCGGCGGCGCCGCGTCGCTCGGGCGAGACGCTCATCGACCCGTCCGCGACCGGTACACCTTTGCGTCATGCGGACGAGCCAGGAGAAGTGCTTCATGAACGAGGCTCGAATCCGTCGACGCGGATTCCTCGCGACAGCCGCCGCGACGGCGACCGGGGTTGGCAGCCTCCGAGTGACGGTTCACGCCGAGGCCACGGCAGGCCCACGGCTGAGCATTGGCCCGATACGGCGGGGTGGGGTCCGCTAGGGCGAAAGACTTCGAGCCATGGATCGCCGCTAACCCACCGCGACGCCTCGAACCTCGTGATCGTCGGATCGCGCGACCTGAGCGAGGCGACAACTCCGGACCGTTTCCACATGGAACCGGTTGCCTGGTTCAGCCTCGACAAAGGTGCCTCGTGGTCGCCGGGGGAATTCGCCGGCACGGCAGACTTGCCTCGAGGTCCGGCGTTCTTCGCCGACGCCAATGCGACCTTTGCGCCCGATGGGACGGCTTTTTGTGTGTTCATGGGCAGACCCAGGGGGAACCGGAGCGATTTATGGGTCTTCCGCTCCGGCGATGGCGGCCGACGCTGGCTGGGCCCGACGATCGTGCCGGGTTTCCTCGACTATCCCCGGCTGGCCGCCGACCTGGACGGCGGCAAACCCCGCCTCTTCGTCGTCGCCAATGGTCCGGGCAATGGGTCGTGGTTCGGGAACTCGAAGAGGTCCGGTTATGGCTGTGTAGTTCTGAGGTCGGACGATGGTGGCCGGACCTTCTCGGCCGTTAACCTCCTCGCACCGACGGCGCTCCTCCACACGCCGATCGAATCACCGTCCATCCTCCCGAACGGCAGTCTGCTGATCGGGTTCGTGGACTTTCCGGACATGCCGGCGGAGAAGCGACCTCAGGCCCACATCACGCACGGCCGCTATTACACCGCCTCATCGCGGGACGGCGGGGCGACGTTCTCGTTGCCGGCGCCGATCCGGGATACCCGGCTTCACGAGGGCTATGGGGACGGCTTCGTGGCGATCACAGTCGACCGGACTGATGGCCCGCGCAAAGGTCGGCTCTACGCGCTGACCGACAACCGGAGCGATGATCCCCCCGGCCTCCAGCTCCAGACAAGCCAGGACGCCGTCAACTGGACGCCGCCGGGGGCTGTTCCCGGCCTACGCGCCGGCCCGACTCCCTATGCGGCCATCGCTCTCTCGTCGCAGGGCGTCCTTGGGCTGTCGTGGATCCAGGGAAACTCCGGGGATCTCGTGCGATTCCATGAGAAGGCGTGGACCTCGAAAGAACATGCCTGGGACCTCTACTTCACCGCCTCGACGGATGGCGGAACGACCTTTTCTGCTCCGTTGCGGGTGCTCCCGACTCCGTCCCGCACCGACGTGCAGTTCCCCAACTGGCCCTATCGCACCGACTACCTCTCCCTCGCCGCCTCGGCCGATGGGGCTTTCCACCTGCTCTGGATCGACACCCGCGACAGCAAGGGAGAGATCCACGCGACACGGATCGAGGTTGTGCCGTAGAGCGGATGAGAAGGCCCGAGGCGGGAGAAGAAAAACACGTCGTGATACCAGGCGGGGTGAGTCGATGTTCCGGTGCGCGGTCGATCGGCGGAATCACTCATCCCTGGCTACCGTGCGCTGCGAGGGCGAGCCTGGCTTCGCTGCGGTGCGATCTCCGTGTGGATCCTCGATGCCACTTCATTTCCGGAGCCGGAGCCATCCAATCCGCCCGCGCGGCCCGGGTCCGTGGTCCTCGCCTGGCCCGGCGGCAATCCCCCTGCCTGTCGGGACCACCTGCGCCGCTTCTGGAACCTGGGCTCCCGGCCCCGATCGTCAGACGCCCTCGGAGGATGGCTCGACGGCGTGGTGGTGGCCCGCTTCGAGGAAGTTCGCCTGTCGGACCATCGCCGTACCGGGGGGCCGATGCATCACCCGATCCAGCAGCACCAGGAACGCCGGGACCAAAATTGGACGAACAAGGAACGTGTCGAGCAGGACGCCCAGGCTCAGCGCGAAGCCCAGCTCGCGGAGCGAGGCCAGCTTGCCGACCAGCAGGGCGCCGAACGTCCCCGCCATGATCAGCCCGCACGAGCTGATAATCCCCCCGGTGTGCGCCACCGCCCGGCGCGTCCCTTCGGTCACGCCGTACTTCCGCTCCTCTTCCAGCACCCTCGCCATCAGGAAGATGTTGTAGTCCTCTCCCACGGCCACCAGGATCACGAACAGGAAGAAGCCGACGATCCAGTCGAGTCCGCCCCAGGGTGCTGGTCCCCGGTGTAGCGCCGAGAAGACGAGGTCCGTCAGCCCGAGCGAGGCCAGGTAGCCCAGAACCACCGTCGCCACCAGGTAGAGGCCGATCCCCGGCCGTCGCAGGAGCACAACCAGAATCACATAGATTCCGATCGTGATCAGAACATACATCCGGCGGAGGTCGGCGGTCGTGACGCGCCGGAGGTCGTTGACCATCGACGTCGAGCCCGCCATGCCGATCGCACGGGTACCTGCGATTGGCTGGCCCTCCGCGGTCGCCTCGTCGAGGACACCGCGGACCCGCTCCAGAGTGTCGAGGCTAATCTGCGAAAAGGGGTCGGTCTTGAAAACGATGTCGAACCGGGTGATGTGGCCAGCGTCGGCGGAATCGGCCGGCTTGACGCCGACGTAACGCGAGATGGCCCCCCGGCGGAGGAGATCATCGGTGAAGCCGCCGAAAAACCCGCGATCGGGCCCGCCGAGCGGCCGTCCGACCGGCTGCGTGAGCGACCGGACCTCGGCGACGTTCTCGATGCCGAGCAGGCGCCGGCTGACCTCGGCGATCGCGGTACGGCCGGTCTCGGAGCGGAAGTCGAGCTTTGGATTGTCGACCAGAGCCGTCGCCGGACTCAACTCTCCAACGGCGAAATGCCGGCGGATCATCTCCGAGCCGACGACACTCGGTCGGTCGGGGTCGAGATCGGCGAGCTGGTTGTAGCTCGGCCGGGCCCGGTAGCCGACCACCGCCAGCGGAAGCAGGGCGACCAGGCAGACCGAGAGAATCGCCCCCGGATGCCGGACGATCAGATCGGCCGCGTAGATCCAGAAACCGGGTGCGGGGGCCTCGTCGAAATCCGAGTCGTCGTCGGCTGGACCTCCCTCTCGATGGGCCTCGCGAAACGGCCAGTAGATCGCGCCTTGAAGCAGTGCGAGCATCGAGGGCGCCATCGTCAGCGAGGCCAGCAGTGCGACGGCCAGGCTCACGGCGATCGTCGGTCCGGTGTACTTGATCTTCGCGAAGTTGGAGAAGAACAGCATACCCAGGCCGACGATCACGGTTCCGGCCGAGGCCACCAGGGCCCCGCCCACCTGTTCGATCGAATGCCGGAGTGCCTCAACGCGGCTCCGACCCCGCTTCAGCTCCTCGGTGTATCGGGCGATCAGGAAGAGGCAGTAGTCGGTTCCCGCGCCGAAGAGGACGACCACGACGAAAACCTTGGTGATGTTGATCACCTGGAAGCCAATGTCCGGGAACTTCGTCAGCATCGCGACCGATCGGAGCGAAACGACCACCGAGAGCGCGATCGTCACCAGCGGAATCATCGCCAGAAGCGGAGATCGGTAGACGATCAGGAGGATGACGACGACGAGAAAGACCGTCATCCAGGTGGTGTTCTCGATACTCTCATTGGCGGCCGTGTTGATATCGTGGCCGACGACCGCCGAGCCGGTCACACCGAGTCGGAGCCCGCTCGATAACTCGGGGCGCTGCTCGTCGGCCCAGTCGAGGATTCGATCCACCGCGACACGCGTCGTCTTGGCCTGATAAGTCCCGTCGAGCGAAATAATCGTCAGCACCGCCCGGGCGCCGATGTCTCCACCGTCGCCCCGGAGCCGGGGACCGATGACGGGCGTTTTGTAGGTGTCGATCCGCTTGACGCCCAGGTCGCGCTGTTCCTGGACCAGCCTGGAGAACCGGGCGATCATCGCGTCGATCGCCGCGTAATCGGCGGAGGTCAACGGACCGTCCGGGCGCTCGCAGGCCAGTACGACCTGCGAACTGGCCGCGTCTCGTGGGAAGCCGCGTTCCAGCAAATTCTGCCCGACGACGCTGGGATAGCCGGGCGGGAAGAAGCGGACGTCGTCGTCCTTGGTAACCTCGTCCCACCGCGGCGCGACGGAGAGCAGCAGCGCGGCGGCGGCGAAACCGCACAGGACCACGGCGCCCGGGCGTCGGATGACGAGGCGGGAGATCGAGGAGAACATATCAAAATCGCATTCTACTGCGGCGACCGGCCCGGACCAGGGCCACGGACCACCCGTCGCGCACCTCCCCTACCCTCGGTCGCCGCCGTCCCTGGCGCAATAGCCGAACATAGTCGAAGTGGAACCGACTGTCAAAGGAATTGATCGGCGTGCCCACCGGTGAACGGCCTCATTCCTGCGAGGAAAACCTGGGTGGCTCTCCCGGCGGAAAACGTCGATTCCGGGACGAGCCACTTGCCGTGGCCCCACGAATGGCCTAGGAATTCTGGTAGGAAAGATACAGAGGCCGGCCCAGGGGGAAGCGAATGGGCTTCCTCCTCCCTTCGCTGGCCCCTCCCAGCTCAAGGCCCGACGAAGGTCTTGCGAGCAGGCCCGTTCCATCGACCCCCGACGTCCCGAGAGGAACTCCCCGTACGTGTCCGCCTCATTCGTCAATCAACTGGCTCGCGATTGGAACGGGCGGCTGGCTCACTACGCCGCTCATCGTAACGACGAGCACCGGAACGCCCTGCTCGAAGAGGCCGCTCGATATGCCGGGCTGCACCTCGAGAATGACCTGTGCCGCTCCGACTTCTGGTCGCGATCTCCGCTGCACCAGCGAGCCGCCGTGCTTCTCTTCCTGGTCGACCGAGGGGTCGTTGAACGGACCAGTCGCCGAGGCCGCCGCGTCTACGAGCCGCTGGCACACGCCGAGAGTTGGTGTGAGGATCAGCCCTCGCTCCGTCCCTATCGCGGACCCATCCTGGAATTCCTCAACGCCCTTCGGCTGGAACTCCAGCGACGGACCCATTCTCGACAGGTCTGATCCGACCGGAAGCCCGTGCCCCCGCCGTGCGGAAGTCCCACCTGGAAGGAATCGTCCAGCCTCCCCCACCCTTGTCCTCGGACGGATCGATCATGCCAGGCCGGCCAGCGTCCCGCAGGCCGCCTGGATATCCTTCCCGCCCGAGTATCGCCGGACCACCGGCTGGCCGACGTACCGGCTCAGGGCGTCGCGGAAGGTTTTCCGCTCGTCGTCGCCGGGCGGACGAAATCGACCAGTCGGGTCGGTGACGTCGATCAGGTCGAGCCGGACCGGGGTATCGCCGATCAGGTCGCCGAGGGCCCGAGCGTCGTCCTCGCCGACGTTCCGGCCCGAGATGCAGACATAGGCGAGCATCACGCGGGTCCGGCGATCGAGGGCGTGGCGACGGGCGGCGGCCATCACCTCGGCCACGGGCGTCCGCGCGGCGATCGGGACCAGCTCGGCGCGCTTCGCGTCGGTCGCGGCCCCAAGGCTGATCGAGAGCCGGAACGGCCGGCGCTCTCGGGTGAATCGGTCGATCTCGGGGACCAGCCCGACGGTGCTGATCGTGATCGCCGGCGCTCCGATCGCGGCTCCGTAAGAGCATCGGAGTAATTCCGCCGCCGCCATCACACGATCATAATTGAGAAATGGTTCACCCATTCCCATGAAGACAGCGCCCGTCACCCGGCGCCCTTCGAACCGGACCCGCTCGCGCGCCTGCACGAGTTGATCGACGATTTCCCAGGTCTCCAGGTTGCGCCGCCTCGGCATCCGAGCCGTGGCGCAGAAGGCGCACCCCATCGCGCAGCCAACCTGCGACGAGAGGCAGACGCTAACCGCGCCCGGGCGGTGCAGCGGGATCAGGACCGTCTCGACCGCGAGGCCATCGACGGTCCGAAAGAGGAGCTTGCTGAACCCGTCGATCGGAGAGGTCTCCGCACGCTCCAGGATCAACCGTGGCAAGGGGTTGCGGATGGCCTCGAAGAGCCGGCGAGGGACCTGAAAGCGGGCACCCCAGATTCCTCGATCATGAATCCCCTGCCCGACCACCGCCGAGAGCAGTCGACGGATCGCGAGGTCATTCGCCCCAAGCGCGCGGGCATGGACCTCGAAGTCGGTCGGAGCCAGGTCCCGGGGATCGAGCAAGGGACGATCCTCACCGAAACGGGAAAGAGGCCCGGCACTTCCCTGTCGAGAAGGGCCGGGCCTCCGTGGATGGATCTCGGCGGGCGGGGGCCCGTCGTCACTTGGCTCCGGCCTTGGCGAGGGTCTGAGCCTGCTTGACGATCTCCTCCTGGAACCGCGAGGGAACCTTCTGGTACTTGAGGAACTCCATGCTGAAGCCTCCCTTGCCCTGGGTCGAGCTCCGGAGGTCGTTGGAGTAGCCGAACATCTCGGCGAGCGGGACCTCGGCGACGATCACCGTGTAGCCCTGCCGCGACTCGGTCCCGAGGATCACGCCCCGCTTCGAGGAGAGCGTCCCCGTGACCGGGCCCTGGAACTCGGTCGGGATCTCAACCTCGACCTTCATGATCGGCTCGAGCAGCACGGGCTCGGCCTTCCTGAACGTCTCGCGGAAGCAGTCGCGGGCGCAGATCTCGAAGGCCATGGTCGAGGAATCGACGTCGTGATACGACCCGTCCTCGAGCCGCATGTGAACCCCCATCACCTCGTAGCCAGCGACGGGGCCCTTGTGCATCGACTCGCGGAAGCCCTTCTCGACCGAGGGAATGTACTCGTTCGGGATCCGACCGCCGGTCACCTTGTTCTCGAAGACAAAAGGCTCAGGCGATTCGGGGTCCATCGGGATCAGCCGGCCGACGACATGGGCGTACTGCCCCGAGCCGCCCGTTTGCTTCTTGTGCTTGTAGTTGAACGGCGTCTCGACCGTCGGCGCCTCGCGGTAGCTGACCTTCGGCATCCCGACGGTGCACTCGACCTTGTACTCGCGTCGAATTCGCTCGACGTAGATTTCCAGGTGCAACTCGCCCATTCCCGAGATGATGGTCTCGCTCGTCTCATGATCGACGTGGACCCGGAAGGTCGGGTCTTCTCGCATGAAGCGATTCAGGGCCTTGGAAAGCTTGTCGTAATCCGCCCGCTTGGCCGGCTGGATCGAGAGATCGATGACCGGCTCGGCCGCGTAGATGCTTTCCAGCGAGAGGTCACTTCCCTCGGAGCAGTAGGTATCACCAGTGGCGCATTCGATCCCCATCACGGCCACAATATCGCCGGCGGAGGCCGAGTCGATGTCTTCCTTCTGGTCGGCGTGCACCCGAAGAATCCGGCTGATCCGTGCCCGCTTCCGCTGACGAGTGTTGTAGTAGAACGTTCCCTTCTGGAGCGTTCCCTGATAGATCCGGACGAAGGTCACCTGGCCGAACGGCTCCTCGACCAGCTTGAACGCCATGGCGACGAGTGGGGCGTCCGGATCGGGCGCGAGGGGAACCTCCGCGCCGCCATTGCTGTTGTCCCGGGCGAAGACCTCGCGGTCAAGCGGGCTCGGCAAATACCGGCCGACGGCGTCGAGAAGGGACTGCACGCCCTTGTTCCGGTACGCCGTGCCGATCATCACCGGGCAGATCTGCTGGGCGATCGTTCCTTCGCGGATCGTCTTGTGGATCAGTTCGATCGGGATCTCCTGCTCTTCCAGCAGCAGGCCCATGATCTCGTCGGAGAGCATCGAGAGCGCCTCGAGCATTCCCTGTCGGGCACGCTCCGCGGACTCCGTCATCTCAGCAGGGATCGGCTCGGTCCGAACCGTCTCGCCTTTCTCACCGTCGAAATAGACCGCCTGCCGTTCGATCAGGTCGATCACGCCCTGGAAGTTCGATTCCAGGCCGATCGG
>DAHZZC010000555.1 GCA_027435495.1 Planctomycetales bacterium | reverse complement strand
ACCCGGCCGGGGAGCCACGAAGGGTCCTAAGCGCCACCTCAAGCTTGATCACTGCACCATCGAGGGCAGTGGCTTGCTCGCCGTTGACGGTGATGCCGGGCCTTCGCCGATGCTGGTTGTCGTGGAGCACTGTGCCGTCCGTGCTGGAGCGCTTCTGGCCTGGAAGCCCCGCAAGCCCGACGATCGCCTGGATCGCGTCGTCGAGTGGCGGGGGAACGGCAACCAACTACACGTCCTGGGCCCATCCTGGGTGGTGATGTCCCGCTCGGCGATGACGCCCGAGCTATCGCTGGGGGCCATTGACCTGTCAAGCTGGTCGAACTTCGTTTACCGAGAGGCCGACCCAATCCGGACGAGGATCCACTACCAGGAGACGAAGCACGAGCCCGGGGCCTCGCCCCGACCCTCCGACTTCGAGATCGACTCGACCCGGGCCCTCGACGACCGCGCCGGGGCTGATCCGGCGGTCGTCGGGCCGTGGAGCCGGAAGGACTAGATCGGGTTTCGCTGTCTGTCCTCGACCCCATTCCACTAAATGTTCAGGCTCCGAAAAGGTCCGATGGCTTGAGCTTCGGCAGCTTCTCGAAGATGGCCTTCTCGTCGGAGTATGGGTGCGCAGCCCCCTCGTGCGGCAGTGGTTCGAGCAGGGGGAGAATCGCAGCGGCGAGGCGAAGATCCTCGGGCGTCGTGATCTTGATGTTGTACCGCGACCCCTCGACGACCGCGCAACGTTGCCCGACCGCCTCAACGAGCTGGCAATCGTCGGTGATCGTCGAGCTGAGTCTCGACCGCTGCGCGTAGGCCCGGCCGAGGATCTCCTTGCGAAAGACCTGCGGCGTCTGGGCCAGGTAGAGCCGCTCGCGAGGGACGGTCTCGACTGCGAATTTGTCGTCATCGACCCGCTTGATCGTCTCGGCAACGGGGACCGCCGGCAGCGCTGCCCCGTGCCGACGCGCCGCCTCGAAGACGGCGTCGATCAACTCGGGCGTCAGGCAGGGACGGGCCGCGTCGTGAATCGCGACGAACTCGCAGCGGTCCTCGACCATTTCGAGGGCCTTCGCCACGGTCTCCCAACGCTCGCCGCCTCCCTCAATCACCTTGATGTTGAGGAAAGCCACATTCGCCCGATATCGACGCTCGAAGAGCTCGCGGTCCTCGGGAGCGATCGCGAGGATCATCTGGGCGACATCGTCTCGGTTGAGAAACGGCTCGACCGCCCGCAGCCAGACGGCCCGTCCGTCAAGCTCGGCGTAAATCTTCTTCTGCTTCGGGTCGCCAAATCGCGACGATTTCCCCGCGGCCGGAAAGATCACGGCGAATGGACCCATGGCAGCCTCTCCTCCGAATTTTCACGAACCTTTACTCGCCGTTCCGATTGTGATCGGGTCCCGGCGGGGTGTCAACCGGCCCAAAGCGGCAGCCCGGGCTACCCGGTTGCACACGGGGCGACAATCGACGATATTCCGAGGACCCCGGAGATCCAGCGCCCCGGGGGCCCATCAAGATCGCCCCACAATCAGGGTACACGAATGAAAATCCCGAGCCTCGCCACGCTCGCAATCATGATCCTCGGATCGGTAGCCACCGCGGCGGATCATTCCCTCTCCGCATCGCTGCCGCGAAGTACCCCCGAGTCGCAGGGCGTCTCCTCCTCGGGGATTCGGGCGTTCGTTGAGTCCGCCGACCGCGAGATCGACTCGCTCCACAGCTTGATGATCGTCCGCCACGGACACGTCGTTGCCGAGGGGTGGTGGTCGCCCTACTCGGCCGGGACCCGGCACGAGCTGTACTCGCTCAGCAAGAGCTTCACCTCGACAGCCGTCGGACTGGCAATCGCCGAGGGGAAACTCAGCGTTGACGACGAGGTCCTCAAATTCTTCCCCGATGACGCTCCCGAGTCGCCGAGCAAGAACCTCCGCTCGATGCGCGTCAGCGACCTGCTCCGGATGTCGACCGGCCACCAGGTCGAGCCGACCCGCCCGCCCGATGCGGTCTGGACAAAGCGATTCCTCGCCCAGCCGGTGCCCTTCAAGCCGGGGACGCACTTCCTGTACAACACCTCGGCCACCTACATGCTCTCGGCGATCGTGCAGAAGGTGACCGGGCAGAAGGTGATCGACTACCTCCGCCCCCGCCTCTTCGAGCCGCTCGGCATCGAGGACCCGACCTGGGGCGAGAGCCCGCAGGGGATCAACCTCGGCGGATACGGGCTGAGCATCCGGACCGAGGACATCGCGAAGTTCGGCCAGCTCTACCTCCGGAAGGGGAAATGGGGTGACCGGCAGCTCGTCCCCGCGACCTGGGTCGAGGCGGCCACCTCCCGGCAGACCTCCAACGGGAGTGCTCCGAATAGCGACTGGGACCAGGGCTACGGCTACCAGTTCTGGCGATCCCGTCACGGCGCCTACCGGGGCGACGGCGCCTTCGGCCAGTACTGCATCGTGATGCCCGAGCAGGACGCCGTGATCGTGATCACCAGCGGCGTCCGGAACATGCAGGCCGTCCTTGACCTGGTCTGGAATCAGTTGCTCCCGGCGATGAAGTCGGAATCGCTTCCACCCGACGACGCAGCCCGGGCGAAGCTCCAGAGCGTGCTCGCCGGTCTGACCATCCGTCCGCAGCAGGGGACCGGCTCGCCTGCCGATGCCCTCGGCAAAACCTACAAGCTGCCAACCAACCCGCTCAAGTTGGAATCCCTCCGGCTCGACGGGGCCAATCCCGTCCAACTTGTGATGAAGGTCGACGGTCAGGACCACCGGCTCGCCTGCCCTGCTGGCTCGTGGTCCAGGGGCCAATTCACGATCGCCTCGATGTTCCACGGCGCGGCGGCGGGCAGCGGTGCCTGGGTTGGTGAGAACACCTTCAAGGCACGCATTTGCTACTACGAGACGCCGTACCTGGTCACCTTCTCACTCAAATTCGAGGGCGATTCGGTCCACCTCGACGCCGAGATGAACGTCGGCTTCGGTCGGATTCAGATGCCGAAGCTCGTCGGCAAAGCCGATTAAGTCGCACGTTCCGAGGAGACTCTCCACCATGTCCTCCCGCTCCATCGCGATTGTCGGGCTGCTCGCCACGGCGAGTCTCGCCGCCCTGGCCGCTCCCGACGATCGCCCGGGCGCTCCGGCAATCGCCTGGCGACAGCACGACATCCAGCGCCCGAAGCCGCCGGTCGTCGAGCCAGCCGACGTTCCGATCGCGTCTCGACCGCCGGCCGACGCTGTGATCCTCTTCGACGGCCAGAGCCTCGACGCATGGAAGGCCGACCGCGGTGGCCCGGCCCGCTGGAAGATCGTCGACGGAACCCTTCAAACGGTCCCCGGCGCTGGGCGTATCGAGACCCGGCGGGAATTCGGAGACATCCAGCTCCACGTCGAGTGGTCGGCCCCAAGCCCACCGCACGGTAAAGGGCAAGACCGGGGGAACAGCGGCGTCTTTCTGATGGGAGAGTTCGAGGTTCAGGTCCTCGACTCCTACCGCGCTGAGACCTACGCCGACGGCCAGGCCGGAGCGATCTACGGCCAGTACCCGCCGCTCTCCAACCCCGCACGCCCACCCGGCGAATGGCAGACGTACGACATCGCCTTCCGCCGCCCTCGGTTCGACGAGGGTGGCCGGCTGATCGAGCCGGCACGGATCACCGTCTTCTTCAACGGCATCCTGGTTCAGAACGCCGAGCCCCCGTTCGGCCGGACCTCCTGGCTGGAGTGGGAGCCCTATCAGGGCCGGAAGGGAGTCCGAGGCCCGATCGCGCTCCAGGACCACGATCATCCCGTCCGCTATCGGAACATCTGGCTCCGCGAACTCCCCGAGCGAATGGACCCATCGCCCGCCGACCTTGCCCGGCCGAAGGTCGTCGCGCTGACGCCCGCAACCCTCGACCGGTACGCCGGACGCTACCGACACAGCACGAAGTCGGACTCGCCCCCGGCGATCATCGCCCGGGACGGCGACCACCTTACGCTGAGGCTTCCCTCACGTCCAAGGGCGTTTCGCCTGGAGCCGATCTCCGAGACCGAGTTCGACATGCCACACACGGACGGCCGCTTCACCTTCCGCGTCGACGCCTCCGGAAAGGTGACGGGTGTCCGGTTCCAGATCGCCGACGGCGACCGAGAATGGACGCGAATCGGTCGGTAGGCGATCGGGACCGGGCCTCGTCTCAGCGAGTCCGGAATGTCTGCTTCTCTCCGTCTTCACCCATCTGCACCGAGAAACTGGACCCGTCCGGCTCGACCAGCACCCGGATCATGGCCCCTCCGGCCTGGTCCTTGTTGGCGATCCGGGACGGGTCGGTGTTCTCGTCAGCCCCGGTGGCCGCGTTCCGATGGAGCTGATAGGCGGCCTCGATCGTCGGGATCGATCGGAGGAGCTTGACCGTCGCCGGCGCACCTCCCTTCCTCGGGCCGTTGTTCATGATCGCGACCGTGGGTGAGATTGTCTGCACCAGCGTCGGATGATTCGAGATGTCCATCCCGTGGTGAGTCACCTGGTAGAGGTCCACCCGGCCGATCCGGTCGACCGGGCAGACCAATTTTTTCTCGACGTTCCAGGTCAGGTCCCCGGCGTCGAAGAACGCGAATCTTCCGAAGCGGAAGCGGAACGCCAGGCTCCGCGCATTGTCCGACCCATCGACGGGCCGATCGGGCGGGGCCGACTCGCAAAGCGGGTTGTGCGAAGGCAGGCCGGATGAATCCGTGCGGGTGCCCTCGATCACCCGGCCGCCGGAAGCGAGCACGGTGGCCTCTAGGCCCTTGATCGGAAGCAGATCCCCAGGCCGGAGCGCCTTTCGCTTCCCTCGGCTCGCCGCCCGATACGCAATCCCAAGCGGATCGCTTTCCCGGGGGCCATCGGGAAAATCCAGCCCGTGAATCCCGTCCTCGGGCAGACCACGATCCCAGAAGTGGTCGATCCGAACCAGTCGGCTCAGCCCGCCGACGCCCCCGTAATGATCGGTATGCCAGTGGGTCGTGACAAGATGGTCGAGGTGGTCGCAACCATCGAGGTCTTTCAGAACGTGGACGATCCGCTTCGGATCACGGTCATCATGTCCTGGCCATCCCGAATCGATCAGGATTGACTCGCCCAACGGCGTAACAATCAGGGTCGCTGCGCCTCCCATCACGTCGATGAACTCGATCCGGAGCCCCCGAGACCGAGTCGCCTCCTGACCAGGCGCCATCGGGCCAGCCGTCATCGCCATTCCCAGGACCGCCATCACCATCTTCAAGGGTTTCATGATGTTCATTGGTATCCCTCTACCTCTTTCGCGAAAGTGTTCTATATCTCATCTGGAAGCTCGATCAGTCGGTGGTGGAGCAGACGCCCGCAATCGATCCTCGGCGCGGGGGTTCGCCCGTTCGAGGCATCGTCAGCGATCGGTATCAGGCGATCAAGGGGGCTGCGGTCGGTCTCTGATGAAGATTCTGGGCAGTCCCGCGATTTTTTTTGTCGTGCAAATCCCGAGATTACGGTTACTTGGAGCGGCCCTTCCCGAAATCTTCCCGCGCGGGGTCCACAGGGCCGCGAGGCTTTGTATAATCAGAGAAGTCGTGCCATGATCCCACTGCCAGGGCCACGAGTGAAGTGTGGCGTCCAGGGTTGCGATGGCGTTGCTACCCTCTCTGTTAACGTTCCCCTGGAGATCGACCCAGGGCTTGCCTCGTACTCACCCGAGGCATGGAGTTCGCTCACGTTTGGCTGTGCCGGGTCGTGTCTCCATCTCTTCGTCCCTGTAAGAACGCAAGGATTCGCTCTTTCTCCACAGGGAGTGTTTCTAGCATGACAGATAGCACAATCCTGACGATCACGTGTGACGAAAAGTTCCTCGAGGGGCTGCGAGGC
>DAHZZC010000554.1 GCA_027435495.1 Planctomycetales bacterium | reverse complement strand
CTCTTCGAGGCGATCGGTCCAGCGCTCGACAGGGGAGTTGACCTTGTGCATGCCGAAGCCGTGGCCGCCTCGGGCGTAGACGTGCAGCTCGGCCGGGACGCCCGCCGACTGGAGGGCCGTGAAGATCGCCATGGTGCGGTCGACGAGCCGGTCATTGGCCGCGACGACCAGGAACGTCGGCGGGGTGTCTTTCGTGATGTTCAGGGCGCCAGGCTTGCCGCCGGGGTAGACCAGCACCTGGAAGTCGGGGTGGGCGGGAACGCGGTCGATCGGGTCGGCGGCTCCGGGACTCTCGGGGTCAGGGGTTGTGCCGGCGATTCCAGCCAGCTCGCCGCCGGCGGAGAAGCCCATGATCCCGACGCGATGCGGATCGATGCCCCATTCCTCAGCCCGGCTTCGGACCAGCCGGATCGCGCGGCGGGCGTCGGCCAGCGCGTGGACCTCGACCTTGTAGCCGGCGCCCTCGGTTCGCGCCAGGCGGTACTTCAGCACGAAGGCCGCCACGCCCATCTTGTTGAGCCGCTCGGCGACCTGGTATCCCTCGTGGTCGATCGCCAGAACGCGATGGCCGCCGCCGGGGCAGACCACCACCGCGGTTCCATTGGCCTTGTCGCGGGGCGGCAGGTAGACGGTCATCGTCGGGTTGTGGATCCGAGAGACGCGGCGGTCGTGGACCCCGTTCTTGCCGGTCTCCTGGATGACCTCGGCCTCGGACTTGCCCTCGGATCCTGGCGCTCCGTTCGGCCAGAGTGGAATCACGGGTGGACCATCGGCCGCCAGGGCACCCACGGAGATCATCGCCCAGGCCAGAAGCGTCCTCGAAACGCTCATCGGTGTGTCCTCCTTCGATGTTGTCGCGATCGACCTGTCTTCGGAAATGGTGAGCCGCCCCACATCATAAGCGACAGGTGCGGGCGATTCGATCCACTTGCTCCCGATCAGCCGGAGCATTTTGCCCGCGAGGCGTCCTGAGGACCAGCACCGAATCGGTCGGGAGATGGGGACAGGCCCTACGGCTTGCCACGGAGCCAGTCCCCGATTCCCAGGCCATCCGATGAAGGAAAACGCTCGGTCCCTGAACGGCCATCGATCACGCCTTGATCGCGAGGACGGCGTCGGTCGGAGCGCCGGTGCGGGCGCCCTGGACCTCGGCGAAGCCGACACGCTTCAGCAACTCCTCGTATTCGCCGAGGGTTCGCTCGCGGCCCTCGGTGCAAAGGAGCATATTCACGTCTTGCATGTGAGCCCAGGCAGGGCCACGACGGTCATCGTCGAGCAGCTTCTCGGCGACCAGAAGCCCGCCGCCGCTCGGCAATCGGTCGATGATCCGCGTCAGCAGCGCCACGCATTTGTCCTCGGACCAGTCGTGGAGGATTCGGCCGAGGGCGTAGAGATCGGCCTCGGGCAGTTGGTCGGTGAAGAAGTCGCCAGCGATGATCTCCATCCGGTCGGCGACCGGCGAGGCGCCCACGACTTCCTTCGCGAGCGGGGTAGCCGCCGGAAGGTCGAACACCGCGGCGCGGAGGTTCGGATAGTGTCGACAGGCGGCGATGGCCAGATGACCGGTCGCGCCGCCGAGGTCAACCAGACGGCGGAACCGGCCGAGGTCAAACGCCTCGACGATCCTCGGCGAGCTGATCAGCCCGAAGCCGTGCATCCCCATCAGGAACTCGCGCTTCTCGGCCTCGCTGTGAAAGAAGTTCGAGAAGATGGGGGCGTCCCAGCCGAAGGTTTCCTTCCAGCGGTGCGTGCCCTCGCGGATGGCTCCCTCGAGGTTGCCCCAGAGTTTCCACAAGGCGATATTGGAATAGTTAATATAGCCCGTCATCGGAATCGGGCTTTGTTTGCAGAGGAAAGTGGAGGCGGCGGGCGTGTTGGCGTAGTCGTCACCTCGGCGATCGAGCAGCTTCAGGCCGACGGCCGCGTCGAGCAGGCGAGTCAGAGCGCTGGGGTCCAGATTCAGGTCGGCGGCGAGGTCGGCGGAGGTTCGCGGGCGAGCCTCCAGCGCGTCGAAGATCCCGAGGGCGACGGCGGTGAACATGACCTTCGAGCGGCGGAAGCCCTCGATCAGATCGAGGACGATGGCGGGATCGTGTGGGGGCGGATCGGCGGTCACGTCGGGACACTCCTGTGCGGGCCGGGTATTGCGATGGGGCGGTCGATCTTCGATCGTCAGGAATTTCCCATTGGAGCGACGTCGGACCCCTCGCGTCCAGGATGTTCCGCCGCGAGCCGGGACCGGCGATCCCTTCGCAGGACGGCGATGAGGTAGATCACGATCGCGATGTTCGCGACGAAGATCCCGCCACGGATGAAGGTCAGCTTCTGGACAAGCTCGTAGAGCTCGAAGGGGACAAGCGAGCCGGTGGCGACCACGACGAGGTACTCAGCCCAGTGATAGCCGAGGATCAGGCCGGTCCCCTCGATCGTGTGGAGGGTCGCGTAGAAGAACGTGCCGACCTCGAGCGCCCGGAGCTTCGCGTGGTCGATGCCAGTGATCGACGAGATCACGGCGTGAATGAAATGGTTGTTCGGATCGAGCCCGAAATGGGTGAGGATTCGTTCGGCGTGCGGTCCCGGGTCGTGGGCGAGGAAGCGAAAGACGCCCATCCCCACCAGGAGCGCTGAGGCTCCGCTCAGGAGCTTGAGCACGCCAATGATCTTCAACCCGGGGTGGCGCGGCCACACGTCTCTGCCAGGAGTCATGGTTCCCGAACTCCCGGGGCCGAGGCCCCATGCTGCAAACCTCGACCGAATTCATCAGGCCGCCGCTTCTGGACCGGCCACACCGATGCATCTCGATCATTAGGTCATCCATCGAGACGCCTGGCAAGACGAGAGATAAACGATAACCCCGGGCCTCCTCGTGCGGATCGAGTGCAACCAAGGCCGTCGATCGCCACAGTTTCGATTCCGTTTTCTCTTCGGCTCATGATGGATTCCGGGGTGGTGGGCCCGAAACGGTCGCCAAATTCCTCCGATCGCCCGGGGGCGTGGCGACGCAACCGTTTCTGCGAAGGCCAATAGCGTGTGCCAAGAGGTCGCCTGCTCGGCGCGTGTTTCGGGGCGAACCGGCCGACCACCCCGGAATCCATCATGAGCCTACATCAAAGGGTATAGCTTCAACGGCGGCGGGCTGACGGGCGGCTCCAAGGGCTGGTATCCGACGACTTACAGCATGCAGTTCAACCTCTCCGGAGGCGCCATCCAGGACCAGGTCGGGCCGGTGGCGGTGAGCCAGCAGGTGTGGAACGCGGAGCCCATTCGGCCGCCGGCGGCGGCCGGCGCCCCCCCGGTCTTACCGTTTGTCACCTGGAGCCAGCAGATCCAGCTTACGTGGATCATGACCTCATCCGCGCCAGGTCTGCCCATGGATAACTACGCATTTACGGTCCCGCTGGGCACTCTGAACTGGAGCCTCTACAAGATCAATGCGATGCAGTATGTTATAGAGTGAGCCCGGGAGACCACGCCCATGCGCAGCGCCACGACACTGGCCCTCGTCCTCCTCGTCCTGCTGGGCGGCGACGTCGCCGCCCA
>DAHZZC010000553.1 GCA_027435495.1 Planctomycetales bacterium | reverse complement strand
CCGGTCGAGCTGACACTCCTGGAGGCGCGGGAGCGAGTCGGTGGTGTGATCTGGACGGATCATCGCGACGGCTTCATCGTGGAGTGCGGGCCGGACTCGTTCATCACCAACAAACCCTGGGCGCTGGACCTCTGTGGCCGGCTCGGTCTCAAGGAGAAGCTGATCGAGACGGATCCGGGGCGCCGTCGCTCGTTCGTGGTGCGCGACGGCCGGCTGACGCCGGTGCCGGAAGGCTTCGTCTTGATGGCCCCGCAGCGACTTGGTCCGCTGCTGGCGACACCGGTGATCTCCTGGCGCGGCAAGTTTCGGATGCTGATGGACCTGTTCCTGCCACGTCGAGACGATGAGGCAGAGGAGAGCCTCGCGGGTTTCGTTCGACGTCGGCTGGGCCGCGAGGCGCTGGACCGGTTGATTCAACCGCTCGTCGGTGGGATCTATACCGCCGACCCGAACGACCTGAGCCTCAAGGCGACGCTTCCGCAATTTCTGGCGATGGAGCGCGAGCATCGGAGCCTGATTCTCGCCGGGCTCCGCGAGTCGAGGCGAAAAGGACGACTGTCGGGCCAGGCATCTGGGGCGCGGTACGGTTTGTTCGTGGCGCCCGAGAATGGCATGGGAGAGTTCCCGGCCGCACTCGCCTCGTCCTTGCCGACCCGAACGATCCGGACAGGCGCGGCCGTCCGACGGGTACTCCGGAATGACCCGGTCTCACCCTGGCTGGTCGAGTTGCTCGACGGTCCACCGATCGAGGCCGACGCGGTCGTTCTGACCACCGAGGCGCACGCAGCCGCCCGGCTGATCGACACCCAGGATCCGGGCCTTTCGCTCCAGCTTCGGTCGATCCCGTATGCCTCATCAATCATCGTCAATGTTGCCTACAATCGCGACCAGATCCAGCACCCGCTGGATGGCTTCGGCGTGGTGGTGCCGATCATCGAGCGGCGGCCCATCCTGGCCATCTCGTTCCTCAGCGTGAAGTTCCCGAACCGGGCGCCGCTGGGCAAGGCGCTGGTGCGTGTCTTCATCGGCGGGGCGACCCAGCCCGAATACTTCGACCTCGACGATACGGCCATCGAGGAGATCGTTCGTCGGGAGCTGGGTGAGTTGATCGGGGCCTCGGGCGACCCGCTCTTCCTCCAGATCGGGCGGCACGCGCGATCGATGCCGCAATACACCCTCGGGCACCTGGAACGGGTTGAGGCGATCCGAAGGAAGCTGGCGAAACACTCGGGCCTCTACCTCACCGGCGTGGCCTTCGACGGCGTTGGAATCCCCGACTGCATCCACGCCGCCGAGGAGACAGCCGATACGCTGGTCCATTCCCTGACCGGTGCTGCCGCCAGTGCGGCGTGAGGAGTGAGGCCCGATGGTGGACCAATCGACCGGAATGGCCCAGCGGAAACATCTCGAAAACTACTTCGTCGGGCATGCTTCGGCCGAGCATCAATGGCCGCTCGGTCCAGCCGTGAGCGATCTCCCCTGGCTTCGAGTCGTCGAGTTCGCGCCGGGGCCGAAGGCGTCGGGCTGGATCTATGCGACGATCGGCGCGTACGAGGCCCGACCCGAGCGCCCGATCGAATTCCTCCTGGCGACAGACCGGTCTGCGCCTCGGTTCATCGAGCTCCTCACAATGACCGCCTGGTACCACTTCAAGGAAGGGCTCGACCTCGGCCATACATTCGCGATCGGGCAGCCCTGGCTACCGAGCTCGGCCTGTGACCACATGCTCGTCTCGCTCCCTTACCCCTTCGGCCCGGTGCTGGAGGTCTGCCCCCTGTCGACCGGGGATCTACATTACTACTGGCTGCTCCCGATCACGCGGTCCGAAAGCGAGTTCAAGATCCGGGAGGGTCAGCAGGCGCTCGAAGAACGTTTCGACGCGGATGGAATCCGGTTCTGGGATCCGGGCCGGGCCTCCGTCGTACCCGATGCCCCGATGCCCGATGCCGAAACCCGCTTCGGGTGAGCGTCGTCTTGGCTCGCGGTTTGCTCGCCCCGTCTCCACCGGGAACCATGCGACCCAAACCTACCGCGCAACCAGGGGACGTGAGATGGCCTCGAAGAAGAAGGACGTTGCCGGGCCGATCACCGGGCGTTACGGCGACGAAGAGGTGAACGTCGGCCAGGGTGGCGAGACCCATCAGTCAGCCGGAGGCGACCGGCCGGTCCTCACGACCCAGCAGGGCGTCCCCGTCGCCGACGACCAGAACTCGCTCCGCCAGGGCTCCCGGGGACCGACCCTGCTGGAAGACTTCCACTTCCGCGAGAAGATCTTCCACTTCGACCACGAACGCATCCCCGAACGCGTCGTGCACGCCAGAGGCTACGGCGCGCACGGCTACTTCGAGACCTACGATTCGCTCGCCGAACTTACCCGCGCTGACCTCTTCCAGCGAAAGGGAGAGAAGACCCCGGCCTTCGTCCGCTTCTCCACCGTCGCTGGAAGCAAGGGTTCCGGCGACCTCGCCCGAGACGTCCGCGGGTTCGCCGTCAAACTCTACACCAGGGAGGGGAACTGGGACATCGTTGGCAACAACATCCCCGTCTTCTTCATCCAGGATGCGATCAAGTTTCCCGACTTCGTCCACTCGGTCAAGCCCGCGCCCGACCGCGACTTCCCCCAGGCTCAAAGCGCCCACGACAATTTCTGGGACTTCGTCTCACTCTCGCCCGAGAGTATGCATATGATCTTGTGGATCATGTCCGATCGGGCGATCCCTCGGTCTTTTCGTTTCATGGAAGGGTTCGGGGTTCACACCTTCCGGTTGATCGATGCTGAGGGGAAGTCGTCGTTCGTCAAGTTCCACTGGAAGCCGAAGCAGGGGTTGCAATCGGTCGTCTGGAACGAGGCGATCAAGATCAACGGTGCTGACCCCGACTTTCATCGGCGCGACCTCTGGGACGCGATCCAGTCGGGGGATTACCCGGAGTGGGAGCTCGGGTTCCAGGTCTTTGACGAGGCGTTCGCTGCCTCGTTCGCCTTCGACGTTCTCGACCCGACGAAGCTCATTCCCGAGGAGGACGTGCCGGTCCGTCCGGTCGGCCGGCTGGTTCTCGACCGGATGGTTGAGAACTTTTTCGCCGAAACCGAGCAGGTGGCGTTCTGCACGCAGAATATCGTCCCGGGGATCGACTTCAGCAACGATCCACTGCTCCAGGGGCGGAACTTTTCCTACCTCGACACGCAACTGAAGCGGCTCGGGAGCCCGAACTTCACCCACATCCCGATCAACGCGCCGAAGTGTCCGTTCCATACGCTCCAGCAGGACGGCCACATGGCGATGACCAACCCAAAGGGGCGGGTCAACTACGAGCCGAACTCGTGGACGACCCAACCCGGTCCCCGTGAGACATCGGCCGGATTCCAGTCGTATCCGGCGATGGAAGAAGGACCGAAGCAGCGAGTCAGATCGGAGACGTTCGCCGACCACTATAGCCAGGCCAGGCAGTTCTACATCAGCCAGACCGACGTCGAGCAGGGGCATATCGTCGCGGCCATCGCGTTCGAGTTGAGTAAGGTCGAAACCCCAGCGATCCGGATGCGGGTGGTCTCGCATCTGCTCAACATCGACCAGGGGCTTGCCGAATCGGTCGCGAATGCAATCCGGCTCCGCGAGATGCCCCAACCAGCAACCGCCGCCCGGCCGACGCGGCAGGATCTGAAGCCCTCGACCGCTCTGAGCATCTTGCTCAATGGCCCGAAGACGTTCGCCGGACGGAAGGTCGGAGCACTGGTCACCGACGGGGTCGACGCGGCCCTGCTGAACGCGCTCAAGGCTGCGTTGAAGGCCGAAGGCGCGATGCTCCGGCTGATTGCGCCCGAGGTCGGCGGCGTGGAGGCCAGCGATGGGACCTGGATCGGCGCCGACGAGAAAATCGAGGGTGGCCCATCGGTCCTCTTCGACGCCATCGCGCTGCTGACATCGCCCGAGGGTGCCACCGCCCTTGCCATGCGACCGGCCGCTCGTGACTTCGTTGCCGATGCCTTCTCGCACCAGAAATTTATCGCCCATGTCGATTCGGCAACGCCGCTTCTGGCGAAGGCCGGCGTCGCGGAACATCTCGACGACGGCTTCATTCCGATCAAGACGGCCCCCGACTGTGAGACATTCGTGACGAAGTGCCGAAAACTGCGGATCTGGACGCGTCCCTCGCCCGACCGGTAAGATCTGGGCGTTATCCTCGGCGGGGCAAGGCCCTACCGATCAGGGTGAGGGCCGGTCGCTCGTCTGGCCTGAGTCGGCGGAATGGACCTGTCCGTCGCGACCGAGCCGGAGCGCCCGGCCGGGCAACTTCCCGCCCGATCGCGGCGGTTCGACCATCCTTCCATCGGCGATCATCGCGACCCCGTTGACCAGCAGATACCGGACACCAGGCGCGAATTGTGTCGGATCTTCGAACGTGGCCGAATCGCGAAACGTCCTCGGGTCGAAGACAACCAGGTCGGCGACCGCCCCCATTCGGACGACCCCGCGATCGGTCAGGCCGAGGATCTCGGCCGGCCATCCCGTGGACGATCGGACGGCCTCCTCGATCGAGAGGACCTTCTCATCGAGGGCGTACCGGATCTTCCGGGGGAAGGTCCCGTAGGAGCGGGGATGGGGCCGGTCACCTCGGCCGGGGAGGTGGGTCGAGCCGTCGGAGGCCGTCGCGACGAACGGGTGCCTCATCACCTCGCGGACGTCGTCCTCGCCCATCACAAACCCAATCGCCTGCGCCCCGCCGTGGCGCTGAACCTCCAGGACGACGTCGAGCGGCGACGTCCCGAGTTTCCGGGCGATTGCGGCGAGGTCGAGGCCGGCCCATTCAGGTTTGGCCTCATACCGGGCGATCCGGACGGCGGCACCGTCGTCGCGGTCGGCCAGTTCATGAAGGATGAATCGACGCAGTTCGGGCCCGCGGGCCGGGTCGGCGGTCAGTCGATCGAACGTTGTCCCATCCACCTTCGCCGCCCAGGGTGGAACGACCATTGCGGCGAGGCTTGTACTGGAAGCGATGTACGGATACTGATCAGCCGATATCCTCTTGCCTGCTGCTCTTGCCTCGGCGATCTTTGTGATCGCCTTGCGGACCGTCCCCCAGTTCTAACGCCCGGTGACCTTCAGGTGCGAGATATGCACCGGAACACCAGCTCCAACACCCACGGCGATGGCCTCATCCAC
>DAHZZC010000552.1 GCA_027435495.1 Planctomycetales bacterium | reverse complement strand
AGGAGGTCGTTCCCGAGGGCCTCCGCGTTCTCGAAAAGGCCGCCGAACGCTTCGGCCTGGCCCTTGCCTTCGACCATTTCGACTTCGCGAGCTGCGACTATTACCTCGCCCACGGCGCGATGCTCCCCGACGACTGGAAGGATCAAATCGGCGGCCACGACGCCCTTTTCTACGGCGCCGTCGGCTGGCCGGCGAAGGTCCCCGATCACATCTCGCTCTGGGGGAGCCTCATCAAGTTCCGCCGCGAGTTCGACCAGTACGTCAATCTGCGCCCCGTCCGGCTGATCCCGGGCGTTCCATGCCCGCTGGCGAACCGAAAGCCGGGCGAGATCGATTTCCTGGTCGTCCGCGAGAACACCGAGGGCGAATACTCGTCGGTCGGCGGCCGGATGTTCGCCGGTACGGATCGCGAGTTCGTGGTTCAGCAGGCGGTCTTCACCCGGATCGGCGTCGACCGCATCCTCCGATACGCCTTCGAGCTCGCCCGTTCGCGGCCGAAGAAGCATCTCACCAGTTGCACCAAGAGCAACGGAATCTCGATCTCGATGCCCTACTGGGACGAGCGCGTCGCCGCGATCGCCGCCGAATATCCTGACGTGAAGGTCGATCAATATCACGTCGATATCCTGACAGCGCACTTCGTCCGGTTCCCCGACCGGTTCGATGTGGTGGTGGCAAGCAACCTGTTCGGCGACATTCTCTCGGACCTCGGCCCGGCCTGTACCGGGACGATCGGGATCGCGCCCTCGGGCAATCTGAACCCGACCCGTGAGTTCCCCTCGCTTTTCGAGCCGGTCCACGGCAGCGCGCCAGACATCGCTGGCCGCGGGATCGCCAACCCGATCGGACAGATCTGGTCCGGGGCGATGATGCTCGACTTCCTCGGCCGGGCGCCGGGGGTCAACGGCGAACCCTTCCACGCGGCGCATGACGCGATTCTGCGCGCGATCGAGGATGTCTGCGAGCATGGCCCGAGGACACCCGACATGGGCGGCGACGCCACGACCGAGCAGGTTGGCCGCGCGATCGCCTCGGCGATTCGCCCGGGGTTCACGGACCGGGTTCGGTGACGTGGAGGCTCAAGGGCCAGGGGAAAGCTGGCCCAGTCTGACTGACCCGCGAGGATCCCGAAGGGTCATCCGGGCCGGCCAATGTATTCCTCACCGTGACGCAACAGAGAGGAGACTTGCCGATGCGTAGGTATCACTGGATCGCCGGGTCGGCCGTCGTGCTCTGGCTGGCGGGTTCGTCGTCGGTCCTGCCGGCCGCTCGGAGCGCCGAGGACGGCTCCCGGTCGATCACCCTGCTCTACATCGCCAACCTGCACGCGCAGCTTGAGCCGCACGCCGAACTTTTCTGGCGGGGCGGCCACGACGAGACGACCACCGCGGGCGGCGTCGCGCGGATCGCCAGGGCGGTCGAGGCGATCCGCCGCGAGCGGCCCGGCCAGGTTTTCTTCATGGACGCTGGCGATACCATTCAGGGCTCGGCCGCCGCCGCCTGGACCGAGGGCCGCGTGGTCGTCGCTCCGCTCAACGCTCTCAAGCTTGATCTTGGCATCCCCGGGAACTGGGAGGTCGTCTACGGCGCTGGGGTGCTTGAGCAACGGGCCCGTGAGTTCCGCCACCCGCTGATCGCCGCCAACATCCGCGACGCCACAACGCGCAAGCTGATTTTTCCGCCTTACCTCGTCAAGGAGGTGGGCGGGGTCCGGATCGGTGTGATTGGTTTCACCGATCCCGACGTCCCCGAGCGCCAGCCGCCGAGCTACAGCAAGGGCCTGATCTTCGAGGGCGCCGAGGTGCTCCCGCCGGTGATTGAGGAGCTTCGCCACCGGGAGAAGGTGGACCTGGTCATCCTGCTGAACCACGTTGGCTTGCCGAAGGCGATCGGCCTGGCCGAGACGCTCAAGGGGGTGGACCTCGTTCTCTCGGGCGACACGCACGAGCGGACCTACCAGCCGATTGTTCGGGGTGAGACCTGGGTGGTCGAGCCCGGGAGCTTCGGATCATTCCTCGGGCGGTTGGACCTGACCCTCCGGGATGGTAAGATCGTTGACCGGAAATGGGAGCTGATCGAGCTGCGGGCCGACCGCTTCGATGAGGACCCTGCGGTCAAGAAGGTCGTGGACGAGGCGCTGGCGCCGCTTCGGCCCCGGCTCGACGCGGTGATCGGGCGGACGGAGGTCCCGCTGATGCGGTATAATGTCGTGGAGACGAGCCTCGACGACGTTTTATCGGATGCGCTGAGGGAAGCGGCCGGCACCGAGATCGGCCTTTCCAACGGCTTCCGCTTCGCGCCGCCGAAGCCCGCCGGGCCGATCCGCGAGTCGGACCTCTGGGACTGGCTGCCGATCACCACGAGGCTGAAGGTGGGCCAGGTGACCGGCCGGCAACTGCGGGCCTTCTGGGAGCGAGAGGCCGAGCACGTTTTCTCGCGCGACCCCAGAAAGCTCTTCGGCGGCTGGCTGCCCCGCCCCTCCGGAATGACCGTCCGGCTTGTCGCCGGCGCCCCGACCGGCCACCGAATCCGCGAGATCCGGATCGGCGGCAAACGGATGGAAGACGACCGCAGCTATACCCTGGTCGCCTGTGAGCGAGAGGGAGACGAGCCGGACAAGCTCTGTCGCATCCCGCACGTCCAGGCCCCCCGGGTGCTGGACCTCGACGCCCACCAGGCCGTCAGGCGCTACCTGGCGAGGCATTCGCCCCTGCCGGCCGCGGTCGGCGGCCGGGTGGTCGCCGAGGATCTGCCGCCGGTCGTCCGATCGCAGGTTCTGCCGTCCGGGTCCGGGGGAAATCGCCGACCGGATCCGCATCCCACGCCGTAAGGAAGAGGAAGCCGAGGAGCTTATGCCAGCGGACCAGCATCACCGGATCGTGATTGTCGGGGGAGGGACGGCGGGGATCACCGTCGCCGCCCGCCTGGCCCGGAAGCTCCGGCAGCCCGAGATCGCCATCATCGAGCCGTCGTCCAGGCACTATTACCAGCCACTCTGGACTCTCGTCGGTGCCGGCGTCTTCCCCAGGGAGGTCAGCGAGCGCGATGAGGCCGATTTCATCCCCCAGCGATCAACCTGGATTCAGGACGCCGTCACCGAGTTCCGCCCCGAGGAAAACGTCGTCCTGACCCGCGACGGTCGAACGATCGGCTACGATTACCTGGTGGTCGCGCCCGGCATCCAGGTCGACTGGGACGCCGTCGAGGGACTGAAGGACTCCGTGGGATCGCAGGGCATTTGCAGTAATTATGATTATCGAA
>DAHZZC010000551.1 GCA_027435495.1 Planctomycetales bacterium | reverse complement strand
GGCGGCCAGCAGGATGCCGGGGTTGAACCACCTCGGAAGTCCACTATGCTGGCTCAGCTGGATGTCCAGCAGGCGCGGGAGATCGCCGTACGGGCTATCCACCACGGCGACCTGGATTTCCGGATTCCGCGCCCCCTCCATCAGGACCGTCGATCCACCCATCGAGTAGCCGAGCCAGCCGACCCGGTCCTGGCGGAAGCCTTCCGACTTCGCCCATTCGATCACCGCCCGGATGTCGGTCCGCTCGCGACGCCCCATGTAAAGGCGCGACGGATCGCTCTCGCCGTGGCCCCGGAGGTCGAAGAGCAGGACGTCGAAGCCCAGCGCGTGCAGGTCATGCCCAAGTCCGGCCATCTCCGGCCAGCAACTCCACATCCCGTGCACCAGCACCACAAGGTGGCGACGCTGTTCGGTGGGGAGATACCAGCCGCGAAGGGTCAGCCCGTCCGTGGTCCGGGTCGACCAGGGCCGGGCATCCGGACTGACGCGATGCGGGTCGATCTGGAGCCGATGATTCGTCTCCCGGGTGAGCCGCTCGGCACTGACGATCGAGATGCCGACATACGCCGTCGCGAACAGCAACATCAGCAGGCCGGCGAGGGCCGCCACGATCCTTCGGCCGCGACTCCAACCAGGCATCGAGTCCACTGGAATTCCTCCCTGGTACCGGGCCTCCCTGACTGGTTCCTTTTCTCAAGTTATTCTATCGGATCGCCGAAGATCGCCGAGGTCATTCCAGCGCGCATCCGGATCCGTCGCCAGGCCCGAAAGACGGAACGCGACGGATCACTCCCGCTCAGCCACGTCCAAGGGCTCTCCCGGTCTCGGACTCGAACCAGGACGCCCTGCGCAGGTCAATGATCATCTGTATGGTCTCCCGCTCGCGAATCGGCATCCCGGACGGGAATCGGGCCAGCAGGCGATGCGGGCCAAGGGCCAGTGTCGCCAGGATCTCCGGGCCGTTGAACTCCAGCCGCCTCACCTGCGCCTCGACGACCGGTCCCGCAGGGCGTTCTTCCCCCTCGCGTCGGAGTGCGATCGATTCGGGGCGGAGGCCGATCTCGACCCGTCCGGATTTGGGCCAGGGCCTCGGGCCAATCTCCTCAGAGACTTCCCAGCCGATCGAGCGCTCGGCGGCAATGGGGTGGAGTCGGGTCTGATCGCCCTCGCGGACAATCTCGCAGGAGAGGATGTTGATCGGCGGACTCCCGATGAAAACCGCCACCGCAATGCTGGCCGGATGGTCGTACACCTCGCGCGGCGTCCCTACCTGAAGCAATCGACCGCGGTCGAGAACGGCCACCCGATCGCCAAGCAGGAGCGCCTCGGACTGGTCGTGAGTCACCAGGACAAGCGTCGAGTTCGACTGACGGTGCAGCTCCACCACCTCCTCACGGAGCGCGGCGCGGAGGGGCGGGTCCAGGTTCGAGAACGGCTCGTCGCAGAGCAGGACGGGCGGACGTCGGGCGATCGCTCGCCCGATCGCAACCCGCTGACGCTCGCCCCCGGAGAGCTCCGACGGCCGTCGCCTGAGCATCGCGTCAAGGCCGAGCAGGCCCGCGACCGTGTTCACCCGCGCCCGAACCTGGTTCCGATCCAGGCCCCGCGCCTGAACCCCGAAGGCCAGATTGTCGAAAACCGAGAGATACGGATAGAGCGCCGGAGTCTGGAAAACCATGGCGACGTCCCGGCGATGAGGCGGAACGCCGGTCATCTCTCGGCCGGCGATCCGCACAAGGCCCTGGTCGGGCTCCTCCAGCCCCGCAATCATCCGAAGAAGTGTCGACTTCCCCGACCCCGATGGGCCGACCACAACCATCCGCTCGCGCGGAGCGATCGTCAGGTCGACACCCGCAACGGCCGGCCGCCCACCACCAAAACTTTTCGTGACGCCCCGTAGCTCGATCTCCGCCAAGCTTTACCCTCCTCGACGGCTTCCCTTGCCCACGGTCGCCGATTGCCGCACAATTGTTGAATGGGCTGCCTCGGTCGTCCAGAGTAGTATTGTCCGCGACGCCCAGGAGGGTGATCAACCATGTTCGGGCCTGTCCGCCGGATCCTGGGGATCGGGATGGGGATCTGGGGCGCGCTCGTCGCGGCGGCAATGGCCGGCGACCTGCCCCCAGCCGCCCCGCCCGAGAGTTTTAACGCCGAGGCACGCGACCACTGGGCCTATCAGCCGGTCCGACGCCCCGATCCACCCGCCGTGAAACGTCCGGGATGGGTTCGCAACCCGATCGACCAGTTCCTCCTGGCGGGCCTGGAGGAAATGAGCTGGCAGCCGGCCCCCGAGGCCGATCGATCCGCCCTGATCCGTCGCCTGACCTTCGACCTGACCGGCCTGCCACCGACCCCGAAGGAGGTCGAGACCTTCATCCTCGACGACCGGCCGGATGCCTACGAGCGTCTGGTCGACCGCCTCCTCGCCAGCCCGCATTACGGCGAGCGATGGGCCCAGCACTGGCTCGACCTCGCCCATTACGCCGACTCCAACGGCTTCGAGCTCGACGCCGAACGCCCCGACGCCTGGCGGTTTCGCGACTGGGTCGTCCGCTCGATCAACGCCGACATCCCCTACGATCGATTCCTGGCCCTCCAGATTGCCGGCGACGAACTGGAACCCGAGAACCACGAAGCCCTGATCGCCACCGGCTTCTGCCGGAGCGGGCCGAGGGAAGTGGTCGGCGGAAACATCATCCCAGAGGTTCGCCGCCAGTCCGAGCTTTCCGAAATCACCGGGACCGTCGGCTCGGTCTTCCTCGGCCTGACGATCGCCTGCGCCCGGTGCCACGATCACAAGTACGACGCGATCCCGGCCACCGACTATTACCGGTTGCAGTCGTTCTTTGCCGCCTCGGAACTCGAGGATGTCCCCATCGCTTCCACCGAGGAGCGGCACGCCTACGAGTCGGCCCGCAAGGAGATCGCGGCCCGGGTGAAACCGCTGAAGGGCGAACTGGCGAAGCTCGAGGCACCGTTTCGCCGGGCCATTCACGAGCAGAAGCTTCAAAAGCTCTCGGTCGAGGAGCGCGCCGTGATGGCGACTCCGCCCGACAAACGAACCCCGGCGCAGAAGCGGCTGGCCGCGGGCCTGCAAACCTCGATCCGTGTGACGTGGGAGGAGGTCGCCGCGGCCGTCGCCGCCGACCCCGCTCTCCATCGGCGTCGCGAGGAGCTGAAGCGATCGATCGAGTCGATCGAGGGCACATCGCCCCGGCCGCCGGCCTCGGCGATGGCGCTCGTCGACCACCGGAAGCAGGCCGAACCGACCTACGTTCTGCGGCGGGGCGACTACCAGAGCCGGGGGCCTCGCGTCACTCCCCGGCCGCCGGGAATCCTCCTGGCCTCGCAAAAGGCGGGGGCCTTCAGCGAGACGTCCATGACTCCCCGCGGCGAGAAGACCGGCCGTCGATCCGCACTGGCCCGGTGGCTCGCCAGCCCTGACAATCCGATGACGGCCCGGGTGATCGTCAACCGGCTCTGGCAGCACCATTTCGGCCGGGGGATCGTCGCCAGCCCGAGCGATTTCGGCGTCCGCGGCGAACCGCCCAGCCACCCCGAACTACTCGACTGGCTCGCCTCGGAACTGGTCCGTTCGGAGTGGCGATTCAAGCCGATCCATCGGCTGATGGTGACGTCCTCGGCCTATCGGCAGTCGAACCGGGCCCCCGAGAGCCACGCCGGGGACGATCCCGAAAACTCGCTCCTCTGGCAGATGAACCGCCGCCGGCTCGACGCCGAGGAGGTCCGCGACGCGATGCTCGCGGTCTCGGGCGAACTGAATCCGAAAGCCGGCGGGCCGGGCGTGCTCGCCCCAATCGAAAAGGAAGTGGAGGACCTGATCTTCACCGAGGCCGAGGTCGTCGACCTCTGGCCCGAAAACCCCAATCCAGCCGAACACCTGCGCCGGTCGCTCTACCTCTTCCGCAAGCGGAACGTCCGGTATCCGCTCTTCGAGTCGTTCGACGCCCCCGACACTCAGACCGCCTGCCCGCGCAGGGAGTCGAGCACCCACGCCCTCCAGGCGCTCAACCTGCTGAACGGCGACTTCGCCATCGCCCGGGCCCGCGCCCTCGCCGATCGCGCCCGGAGTGGTGGTCGGAATCGGGACGAGTCCATACGATCCCTCTACCGGATCGCGCTGGCGCGCGAGCCTCGACAATCCGAGATCGACCGCGCCCGGGACTTCTTGAAAACTCAGGCCGACCGGATCGCCGGCCCCGACCGCGACCGCGCCGCCTGGACCGACCTGGCCCTGGCGATGCTCAATAGTAACGAGTTCCTGTATGTACCCTGAGGGCCGATCATGATGGCCACGGCGACGCTCACCTCCTGGGTCACGATCCAGGACCTGATCGAGCAACTCGGCGATATCCCACCGAGACGGATCCTCGCGAAGCCGTTCCCAGGCACCGCGACCGAGGAAGATTTGCTCGATGCCGAACGGCTCCATCACAGCCTCTTCGAGCTGGTCGACGGCGTCCTCGTGGAGAAAGGAATGGGATTTCAAGAATCTCTGCTGGCATTCGCGATCGGTGCGTATCTCCGTGCGTTTGTCGTCCCTCCAAATCTCGGAATAGTCGTCGGTCCCGACGCGATGATCCGCCTCTTTCCCGGCCTGGTTCGCGCGCCGGACGTTGCTTACATTTCATGGGACCGATTCCCGGACCGGAAGATCTCGAAGGAGCCGATCCCGAGCCTTGCGCCGGACCTGGCGGTGGAAGTGCTCAGCGAATCCAATACGCGCAAGGAGATGGAGCGGAAGCGCGGCGAGTACTTCGGCCAGGGTGTCTTGCTGGTCTGGGAGGTCGATCCCCGTCGGAGGACCGTGACGGTCTACAAACCGGACGGGACTGCAATCGATCTGGACGAGTCCGACCGTCTTGACGGGGGCGACGTCTTGCCCGGTTTCTCGCTGGAGTTACGCGACCTCTTCGCCGAGCTCGATCGGCACGACTGATTCGAAAACCGAACGACCCTGAACCGCCGATGAGGACCAAGATGCCTGACCAACCCGCCGACCGACGATGTCCCGGTCCTCTACCGATCGAGGCGCGGAGCCGCCGCGAGTTCCTCAAGGCGGCCGGCTGCGGCTTCGGCCTGCTCGGGCTGGCCGATCTCCTGGCCCGCGACGCCGGCTCCGCGACTCCGAGCGACCCACTTACCCCGAGGCCCGGCCACTTCCCCGCGCGTGCGAAGCGGTGCATCTTCCTCTTCATGACCGGCGGCCCCAGCCAGATGGATCTCTTCGATCCGAAGCCGCTGCTCAACCGGCTCGACGGCCAGCCGCTCCCGCCAAGCTTCGGCAAGATCCACAGCCAGTTCCTCGAAAGCGACCCGCTTTGCCTCGGCAGCCATCGGAAGTGGGGCAAGTACGGCCAGTCGGGGATCGACATGTCCGACCTGGTCCCGCACATGCACCCCCTCGCCGACGAGATCGCCCTGGTCCGGTCCTGCTACGCCGAGAGCGTGATCCACGCGCCGGCGATGTACCAGATGAACACAGGTCGGACGATGATGGGCTTCCCCAGCCTCGGGAGCTGGGTGACCTACGGCCTCGGCTCGGAGTGCGACGACCTGCCCGCCTTCGTCGTGATGACCCAGCCGCAGGGAACGCCCGAGGGCGGCGCCCCTTGCTGGGGCGCCGGGTTCCTGCCGGCGCATCACCAGGGAACCCTCTTCCGCAACGGCCCGGCGCCGATCGTCAACCTGAAGCCGCCCGCCGAGATGACCCCCAACCGCCGCCGAGGGATGCTGGACCTGTTGAAATCGATGAACGAGCAGGACCTTGACCCAGCCGACACCGAACTCTCGGCACGGATCGCCACGTATGAGCTGGCCTTCCGGATGCAGAGCGCCGCGCCCGATGCGGTGGACCTCTCCCGCGAGCCCGAATCGACGCGACGGCTCTACGGCCTGGACGATCCTCGAACGGTCGAGTTCGGCACGCGATGTCTCCTCGCCCGCCGGCTGATCGAGCGGGGAGTCCGATTTGTGCAACTTTATTCAGGCGGTGGTCCGGTCGCCTGGCAGTGGGACGCCCACGACGATATCGACGCCAACCACGAGAAGATGTGCGGCGCCACCGACAAGCCGGTTGCGGCGTTGCTCACGGACCTGAGGCGAACCGGCCTGCTCGACGAGACGCTGGTTGTCTGGGGCGGCGAGTTCGGCCGAACTCCGGTCCGGCAGGGGGGTGGACGCGGCCGGGATCACAACGCGACCGGCTTCACGATGTGGATGGCCGGGGGTGGCGTGAAGGGTGGCGCGGTCGTCGGCACCACGGATGAGGCCGGAGTCCGCGCGATCGAGGATGCGGCCCACGTCAACGACATCCACGCGACGATCCTGCACCTGATGGGCCTCGACCACAAGCAACTGACCTTCCTGCACTCCGGCCGCGACGAGCGACTCACGAACGTCGGCGGCCGGGTGCTGAAGAAATTGCTCGCGTGAGGATCGGTGGGTTTAGAGGGCATTTGAGCCCCGCCGATTTTCTCGAAAGCACCTACGGGTCATGACCCGGTGGTTGACGACAATTGACGGGATGGACCGCGGTGGGTCGGGAGATCGTGACGGACTGAAGAAGGTGGTATCCGGTGGGCCGAGTGGAGCGCACGCCGTCCCTGAGGCCGGTGCCGGCCTGCCGGATACCACCTTCTTCATTGCCGGAAAGTGACTTGACAAACGGCATTTGGCTCTATAGGAAGATTCCTATAGTACGAGGAGCCAGGCATTTTGGCAACCGACGACGACCATGAAAACCCGGTATTGCGGCCTCTCGTCTGGATGGGCAACGCGAAGCGGAACCTTCAGGCGTTTCCAAAGGAGGCACAGAAGCTCATCGGCGACGAACTGCAACTGATCCAGTTTGGCGGCATGCCGAAGGATGCCAAGCCGTTCAAAGGCGTGGGCAGCGGGGTTTTCGAGATCGCCCTACGCTTTGAGGGCGATGCGTACCGGACGGTGCTGGCGGTGCAGCTCGGGGAGAGAATCTACGTGCTGCACGCCTTCCAGAAGAAGTCAAAGAAAGGGATCGCAACGCCAAAGCCGGATGTGGATTTGATCAAACAGCGATACAAAGAGGCAAAGGAGCTAGCAGAACATGAGTGATAGCGGACAGGCTGACATGGAGCATGAAGTGGGCTCCGGCAACGTCTTCGCCGACCTGGGGCTTGATGATGCCGATGAACTGTATGCACGAGCACAGTTGGGGTTCCATGTCCACAAGCTACTTACTGCCCGGAAGCTCAAGCAGCGGGAAATCGTCTCCCTGCTCGGCATCAAGCAGCCGGAAGTGTCTCACCTGATGAACGGCCATTTCAGCCGATTCACCACCGACAAGCTGCTGGAATTCCTCAAGCGGCTCGATCAGAACGTCTCGATCCGCATTCGCCCGCACCGGCCGGGGGAGCCGTATCAGGAGGTCGGATTCGGCATTTGATGCGGAAGTATATTTCCTTCAAGGAGTTATGTCCCACTCTCGGTTCATCCGCAGGGATTGTCTCACTCGGCATCTCGTAGAGTTGACAGTTGTTGCGTCAACTCGGCCGGGTCGGCGTGGAGCAAGTCCCAGAAGTCGTAAGTCGGCAGGCCCAGCCCCAACGCCCGGTACGGGCAGGCGCCCTTCCGCGGCCCCGGAGGGGGATAAGGGGACATAACTGAATGGCACGTCCTGGGCTCCCTAAGTCGCGTTCTCCAAACCGTTTCGGGCTTGCTCGCGTGGAACCATCAGCAAGGGATAGGGCTTGGGCCGGCGCTTTCGAGCCCTCGGCTCCGCTCGGTCTGGCCGATGGCCGACCT
>DAHZZC010000550.1 GCA_027435495.1 Planctomycetales bacterium | reverse complement strand
GATGATCGCCCGGGAGTCGCGGGGGAGCCCGTACTTCGTCTACGAGCTGGTCGAGCACCTCGGCGCCGGCGGCGACCTGGGAGATCGGTCGAGCATCCGCGGTGAGATCTCGCTCGATGACGTTCTCTGGGAGCGGATCCGGCGCCTGCCCGATGCTCCCCGGGTCATCCTCGAGGCGCTCGCGGTCTCCGGCCGCCCGCTCGGCCAGGCCGACACGATCCGGGCCGCCGAACTCGGTCCAGAGGGCTTCGCCGTTCTCGGCTCGCTCCGATCAGCCCACCTGATTCGAGGGACCGGTTCGGGCGCGATGGACGACATCGAGACCTACCACGACCGGATCCGAGAGACGATTGTCAACCGGCTCTCACCGGCGCGGCTCAAACACTGGCACGAGCGGCTCGCTGTCTCGCTCGAACAATCGGGGCACGGCGACGCCCAGACACTCGCGGTCCATTTCGACGCGGCCGGTCAGCACGAGAAGGCAGCCGACCTCTACATCCAGGGGGCTCGACAGGCCTCTCAGGCCCTCGCGTTCGAGACCGCCGCCCGGCTCTTTCGACGGGCGATGGAGATCCGCCAGGGCACCGACCAGGAGCATTCGCTCCGGTGCGACCTGGCACGGGCCCTCGCCAGCGCCGGACGCACCCCCGAGGCGGCCCGCGAGTACGAGCTTGCCTGCCAGTCGGCCGGACCCGACGAGATCCTCGAACTCCGCCGCGCCCTCGGCTTCCAGCTCCTCCTGAGCGGCCGGATCGATGAAGGGACGGCCGTCTACCGCGACCTGCTGGCGCTCCAGGGCGTCAAGATGCCGGCGACGCCCAACCAGCTTCTCCGTCAGATGGTCTTCAACCGGCTCTACCTGAAATTCCGGGGCTATCTCTTCCGAGAGCGTCGCGCCGAGGAGATCCCGCCGGAGGTCCTTCTCCGTCTCGACACAGCGCAGGCTGTGGCGATGGGGACGGGCGTGGTCGACTGGATCCGAGGGTCGAGCTTTCAGTCGCGGAGCCTGATGCTGGCCCTCAGCGCCGGCGAGCCGGTTCGGGTGGCGCGGGCGATGGGATGGGAGGTCGTGCAACTGGCCTGCATCGGCCGGAAGGCGTTCAAGCGGTGCGACGACCTGATCGTCCGATCGCGCGAGCTGGCCGATCGGCTGGGTGACCCTCGGGCCATCGGCATGACCCGGCTGGGCCACGGTGCGGCGCACTACCTCTCCGCCCGGTTCCAGAGCGGCGCGACGATCCTCGACGAGGCCACAGCAATCCTCCGCGATCGATGCCCGGGGGCCATCTGGGAGCTGGATACCTCGCAGATGTTCGCCGCCTGGGCCCTCTTCTACTCGGGCGAGGTCGCCGAACTCCGAACGCGATGCCCGCTGATCGCCAAGGAAGGCCGGGAGCGCGGCGATACCTACCTGGAAGTCACCGTCAACCAGTTCCCCAGGATCACCGCCCAGCTCGCCGACGACGACCCCGAGCAGGCCCGGCACATGTCCACCGAGTCGATGGCGAAGTGGTCTCAACAGGGCTTCCATGTCCAGCACCTGACCTGGTTCTTTGGTCAAATGCTAATAGATTTATACGAGAACAAAGGCGAGTCGGCCTGGCAGCGCACGACGGCGAGCTGGGGGGAACTGGAGGCCTCGCTGATGATGGAGATCCAGCACGTTCTCATCGATGCGGTGCAATACCGGGGTCGTGGAGCGCTGGCCGCGGCACGGGCGGGAGGGCCCACAGCGCCCCTGGTGAAGCAGGCCGAGCGAGCGGCGAAGTTACTCAAAAACCAGCGGCTCACCTGGGCCGACGGCCACGCCGCCAGCATCCGCGCCGGGATCGCCTCGATCCGGGGCGACCAGGAAACGACGATCACCGAGCTCCGCAAGGCCGTCGATGGCTTCGATCGGGGCGGCCTGGCCCTCTACGCCGCCGCCGCCCGACGAATGCTTGGCCGGCTTGTCGGCGGCGACGAGGGCCGCGCCCTCATCGCCCGCTCCGACGAGTGGATGGCCGCCCAGGAAATCCGATGTCCCGAGAAAATGGCGAGGGCCTGCGTTTCGGGACTCCCCGAGCCCTGATTTTCGACTCCGGCTCCATCCCCGTGACATCGTCCCGCCCCACAACGCCTGAATTTCAAGGAGACCGGCCTTGCCCCGATCTCCGAACGTTCGTCCATGATCCCAATTGGAAAGAATTGGGGGCTATTCATGCTTCCTGCGATCCTGGTCTCCTCGATCGTGCTGATGATGCCGGCGCAGGCTGGGAATCGCGGTCATTCGATGCTCGGCGGGCGGCCGGCGTCGAAGCCCGAATCGGTCACGAAGCGAGCATCGAAGCCCGAGGCCGCGCCCGCGGTCGAGGAGTCGGCGGCGTTTCCGGCAGCGCTGGCCGAGTACAACGGGATGAAGGAGAAGACGCTCCGCACCGTCGCAGGCCACCTGAAGCTGGCCGAATGGTGTGAGACCCATGGATTGAAGGACGAGGCTCATCTCCATTACTT
>DAHZZC010000549.1 GCA_027435495.1 Planctomycetales bacterium | reverse complement strand
GCCTGGAGAATTCGAAGGGAGTCGTTCTCCGGACCATCGGGACCGATCGAGCAAAGGTCGAGGAGATCCTGCGTTCCCACGGCGAGCTGAAGTCTGAAGAGGCCGAACGAGTTGCCGCCGCCGTGCCACATGGCGTCGTCCCCGCCCGGTCGGCTGAGCGGGCCGAGGCACTCGCATCAGCCTTGCGGACCGCTGGGGCTGGCATCGAGGTCGAGTCATTGAAGACGTTCGAATGGCCGAAGCCCTATGACGACGCCGTCAACCCACTCGCCATCAACCTGACCGCGGCCAATACGTTCGTCCTGATCTGCTCGTCGGTAACGATGGTGCTGGCCCTTTCGGCGATCCAGCGCGGGAATCGGGCGAAATGCACGCTCTTCCTCCTCGCCACGGTCGTCATCGGCTCGATTTTCCTGTCGGTACAGGTCTACGAATATCGCCAGTTGATGCTCGAGCATCATTATCCGATCGGGATCAGCGCGACCGGCCACTTCGTACCGAGTTGCAGTTTGTTCGCCTCGTGCTTCTTCACAATGACAGGCCTGCACGGTCTACACGTCACGGCCGGGGTGCTGGCGCTGTCGGTCGTCCTGATCGCCTCGCTCTTCGGGGCGTTCTCGGCGAGCAATTACGCGGCGATCGAGTTGACCGGGCTCTACTGGCACTTCGTGGATCTCGTCTGGATCATCCTCTTCACGATCGTGTACCTGCTCTGAGAGGCGATCGCCCATGACCGACACCCGGGTCCTGTCCCCCAGCGAAGTCGCCGAAGAGCACCAGCAAGAGGCGCATGCGCCTTATTTGATGGTCTGGCTCTGGCTTGCGGGCCTTACGGGAATAGAATACGTCTACGCAGCCGGGCTGAAGGACTTCTTTCTGATCCTGCTCGGCGGCCTGCTGGCCCTCGCAGCGATCAAGGCAGCGCTCGTGGCCTGGTACTTCATGCATCTGAAGTTCGAGGGGAAGTGGGTCTACCTGCTGATCCTTCCCGCGCTCTTCCTCGCGGTGGTCCTGGTGCTCGCCCTGATCCCTGATCTCGCCATGCCGCCGGCGGACGTCGAGAGCGATAACGTCCAGGTCGAGCCCGCCCGTTCGGATGTCGAACTGGCCCGGCGCATGCCGACGAAGGCCACGGACCGGCCCGCCTGAAAACCCACCGACGCCCGATGCGGAGCATCGTGGCCGGTCGTTCGATCCCGATCGAGGCGCATTGTGAAGCGGAACTACCCCATCGGTCTTCTGGCGATCGTGACGATGCTGGTCGTCTCCACGGCGATCTGCACCCTGGGTGTCCTCAGATCCCCGGCCCGATCCCCAATGGCCGCCGAGGACCTCGGCGACTCGTCCCAACCCGTCGGCCCCTTCCGGATGGCCGAGCGATCCGGTCGGTCTGTCACCGCGGAAGACCTCTCGGACCGCGTTGCGATCGCCTCGTTCATCTTCACCCGATGCGCTCTGTCTTGCCCTCGGATCACGGGGATCATGAAGGACTTGCAGGATCGCCTGGCCGGCTCCGACGTCCTGCTCCTCTCGTTTACGGTTGACCCCGAATACGATACACCGGCCGTGCTCAAGACCTACGCCGACCGCTTCGGCGCCCAACCCGATCGCTGGTGGTTTCTCAACGGGCCGAAGGACGAAACTTACAAGATGATCCGCGAACGCTTCCAGCTCGGGGTGATGCCGGCGACGGCTCCGACCGGTCCGAATGACGAGGCGATCATCCATAGCGATCGCCTGGCGCTCCTCGACCACGGACGGATTGTTGGGATCTTCGATTCCAGAGACCCCGAAGCCCTCGACGCGATCGTCCGCAAAGCCCGGCGCCGGACCCTGCCGACCTGGGTCGCAACCTTGCCTTCCGTCAACGCTGGCCTGAACAGCCTGAGCGCGATCCTGCTTTTCGCCGGATGGGTTCTGATCCGACGGTATCGACTGTCAGGCCCAACGAGCAAGGCGAACCTCGACCTCGACCTTGATTCGATGCCGGCATCGGCCGGTCCGCTCGCTCACCCGCTCGTCCGCGGCCACGTCGCCTGCATGATTGCCGCGATCGCGACCTCTGCGCTCTTCCTGTCCTGCTACCTGATCTATCACGTGATGGCCGGCAGCATGCCGTTTGAGCGGGGCGGACCGCTCCGAGTTGCTTATCTATCGATCCTGCTCTCGCACACCATCCTGGCGATCACGGCCGTTCCGATGATTCTCGCAACGGTAGTCCGCGCCTGGACCGGCCGGTTCGATCGGCATGTCTCGATTGCGTCGATCACACTGCCGATCTGGTTCTACGTCGCTGTCACCGGGGTTGTCATCTACCTGATGCTTTACCACCTGCCCGCCCTCCTGCCCGCCGGCTCTCCCGGTCTGTGATTGGTCGCCCTTTCCTCAACACGATGGCCCGTCGAGATCGGGTTGCGCGACCATATGTCAAGAACGCTCGTCGTCCCTGCCTTGCATTTTTTTGGGTTTTGACCTTGACGTACGGCTGCGGCATGCCTCTACTATTAACAATTCCAATAACGTCCTCCGGCCACTATCGGATAGCCGATAGATGGCAGAAGGATGTGGGAGGCGAAGGGGTCGGATGCAGCTCGAGTTTCTCAAGA
>DAHZZC010000548.1 GCA_027435495.1 Planctomycetales bacterium | reverse complement strand
CGCCTCCAGGCCATCGAGCAGGTCTATCCGTGTACCTGCACCCGCGCCGAGATCGCCCGGGCCGCCAGCGCCCCTCATTCCGAGGACGAGGGACCCAGCTATCCCGGAACCTGCTCGGGTCGATCCGCCGACGAGGCCGGGCCGCTCCACCATCGGCCGTTCGCCTGGCGATTCCGCGTCCCCGAAGGAGGCGTCTCGTGGGACGATGCCGTCCTCGGTCCCTCGATCGGCGATCCCAGGCGAGTCGGCGGCGATTTTCTGGTGGCGCGAAACACGATCGGACCTTCGTATCAACTGGCCGTCGTGATGGATGACGCCGCGATGGGAATCAACCAGGTGATCCGCGGTGATGACCTGGTCTCCAGCACGCCCCGGCAGATCCTCCTCTATCGGGCGCTCGGCCTGCAACCGCCAACCTTCGGGCACGTCCCGCTCGCCGTCGACCCCGGCGGCCGTCGCCTGGCGAAGCGAGACGGATCACTCAAGCTCGCCACCCTGCGCGAGGCCGGCGTCGATCCGCGCTGGCTCGTCGGTGCCCTCATT
This sequence comes from Planctomycetales bacterium, assembly GCA_027435495.1. Taxonomy (GTDB): domain Bacteria; phylum Planctomycetota; class Planctomycetia; order Isosphaerales; family Isosphaeraceae; genus JAKAUH01. The sequence goes on along the minus strand of DAHZZC010000548.1, from coordinate 1,488 downwards.
CAAACCTGCGGCTGGAGCGATTCGGTGCAGCCAGCCTCGGCCCGTGAATGGATCGGTCGGGGCGACCTCGCCCGGCTCCGGCCCGAGCCCTGGGTCGTCACGCCCGAGTGGATCCAGTCGCTCCAGGACGGTCGACCTTGATGGAATCGGCCCTCCCTGTCATCCTGCCGCCGCGCGACGGGTCTCTTCGCTGGCAGGGAGGGCGGAACCATGCGACCAATCCTTTTCGTGATCCCCGGCCTCGGGGTTCAGGTCCATAGTTACGGCGTCTTCATCTTCGCGGCGTGTGCCTCGGCGCTTCTGATGGCCGCCTGGAGGGCGCGGCGCGAGGGCGTCCGCCCCGAGGCCGTTTATGAGCTCGCCTCCTGGCTCTTCCTCGGCGGTGTGATCGGCGCCCGACTCTTCTTCTTCCTGCAACACCCCGAAGCATTCCACCAACCGGCCGACTTCTTCAAGACCTGGCAGGGTGGAAACGTCTTCTACGGCTGCATCGCCGGCGGAGTCGCCGGATCGCTCCTCTACTGGTATCGCCGGCCGTTCCCCTTCCTTCGAATGTGCGACGCGACGGCTCCCGCCGTCGCGATCGGCGCCGCGGTCGGGCGGATCGGATGCTTCCTCAACGGATGCTGCGACGGATCTACCTGCGACCTTCCCTGGGCGGTCCGGTTCCCGGCCGGCAGCCATGCCTGGGCCCGGCAGTTCAACGCGGGGAAGATTGCGCCCTCCGAGCCGCTCTCGATGCCCGTCCATCCGACCCAGCTCTATTCGCTGGCCGCGGCGCTTCTCGTGATGTCGGCCTTACTCATCTTCGCCCGACGTCGCGATCGACGACCCGGCGAGGTGATGGCCTGGCTGATGATCCTCTATCCGGCCACCCGATGGCCGATCGAGGCGCTCCGGGGCGACGAGCCGACCGCGTTCCTGGGAATGTCGTGGGCTCAGAATATTAGCGTACTGCTCCTGTGCGGTGGCCTGGCGATGTGGCATTACACCCGACGCAGGGGCGATCGTCTCCATCCGGACCCCACGATCGTCCAGAACCTGAAGCCGACCGCGCCGGTCGCTCACCCGTCCCGATCCGACCCCGGCCTGGTGTCGCCGTCCGCCTGACCGCCCTCGTTCGGGTCTCGAAGTGGCCGATGCGGGCGGCTATGATGGCCCCTCGATGTCCGGTCGCCCCGGCTCTCCGTCGTGGGCGATCGCCGGATCCTTGGGCCCCTGGAGAGGTACGACCGCCATGCAAGATCTGACCCGTCTCTCGCCCAGGCTGGACTTCTCGCGACGCGAATTCGTGGTGACCTCGCTCGCCGCCGGCTTCGCGATGGCGACCCAGCCGGTCTCCGCTCAGACCATCCATACCGACTCGACCGGCCTCGAAGCGGGCGAGGTCAAGATCCCCGTCACCAACGGCGAGATCCCCGCCTATCACGCCCGACCCGCCAACGGCAAGGATTCGCCGGTCATCCTCGTCGTCCAGGAAATCTTCGG
>DAHZZC010000547.1 GCA_027435495.1 Planctomycetales bacterium | reverse complement strand
TATGTGGAAGAAACGACTGCGGCGGAATGGCCGACCGGCCCCGCCCTTGAAGTCGAGTTGCGCGATCGATTACAGGCGCTCACCGGCCTCGGATGTGTCCTCCCGGCCGTCAGCGGGGCGGGAGCCGTCGAGAACGCGCTGAAGCTGGCCCTCGTGGCGCAGTTCCCGAAGCGGCACGTTTTGATTCTGAAATCAGGATTTGGCGGCAAGACGCTCCTCGCCCTCACGGCGACCGAAAAACCCTCTTACCGCAAATCGGTCGGCCCGCTTTACCCCGACGTCCATTACCTCGATCCCTTTGCCCCCGACGCGATCCAGCAAATCGAGGCACTCCTGGACCGCCACGAGTTCGCCGTCGTGCAGGTCGAGCTGGTGCAATCGGTCGGCGGCGTCCGACCAATCCCCGATGCCGTTCTCCGCTACCTCGACGAGGGACGCGCCCGACGCGGCTATCTGCTTCTCGTCGACGAGGTGCAAACCGGGATGTACCGCACCGGCCCGTTCGTCCGCTCGCGGTCGCTCGGCCTGACTCCGGATTTGCTCCTGCTCGGCAAGGGAACCTCCGACATGGTCTTCCCGTTCGCGCTGACGCTCTACTCCGAGGCAGTCGCCGATCGAGTCGAGGCAGGGTCCCCTGGGCTGGTCGATGCGATCCGCCGTCGATTCGCGTACGAACAGGGATACCGGACGGTCGTCAACCTGCTCCGCCTCGCCGAGCAGATCGACCTGCAATCCCAGGTCGAGGAGGCGTCGAAGACATTCGTCCTCGCCCTGGAATCGGAGCTGGCCGACAGTCCGAACCTCCTGGAAATCCGCCCGTTCGGCCTGCTGATTGGGATCGAGCTCGACGCCTCGCGGGGGCCCCGGAAATGGCTGGGGAAGCGACTCGCGCCGATGGCGCTTTTAACGATGCTACGGCACCCAGGGTTCCCGGTGCTGGCTGGCCTCTGCCAGTACGAGCCGAACGTTTTGAAGGTCACCCCGCCGCTCGACGCCGCCCCAGACGACCTGCGCGCGGCCGCCCGGACGATGGCCGAGGTGATCGATGCGCCGTTCTCACGCGTCCTTGCCGCCGGTCTCGGCGGTCTTTTGAAGCCTTCACCGATCCGAAGGAAAGAACGAGATGAGTACACAGGCCGCCCAACCGCTGAGCTTGCGGCACGTTGACTTCGACGACCTTTATGCCCGCCACCTCGGCCGGCACTCGCAGTTCGGGATCAACGTCGCACACGTCGTGGCGCTCTACGGGCTCTGGTTCGGGGTTTATGCCGCCGTCGACCAGGCCGCCCGGCACCTCGGCGCTCCGATGACCTGGCCGATCCTCGCCGCGATGGCGACGACCTATCTCGCCCTTGTCTCGATCAATGCTCCGCTCCGGATCTTTATGGCGATGGCCGCGTTCCTGGTACTCTTCCTTTCGAGCGTCCTGGTGCTGCCGACCCTCCCGATCTGGTCGATCCCGCTCTTCCTCGCGATGTCACCGGCTTTCTACAAGTTCCAGGCGTGGAACCACAAGATCTGGACCCGTGCCGCGGACATGAGCGAGTTCAACAAGCGATTCCCGCCCGGCAAGGATCTGAATTTGATCCTGCTGACTTACGAAATCCCGATTTGCCTGAACTATCTGATCTTCCACCGCGAGGACTGGCGGGCCTGATCGCCCACGAATTCCGGGGCCGTGACAACGCGAAAGGACGAGAGCGCGAAACGGAGAAGGGGTTCGTTTCACGCTCTCGTCCTTCTGGGATTCTCTGTGAGGGCCTACCGCTTGCGGCCAAGCGCCACGACGATGTTGTGTTTGTCCTGAAGCGGGAAGGCGAGGCGGTTGAGGAACCACTTCTTGATCGGGCCGGCCTTTTGCAGGCCCATCGATTCGAGGAGCGGCGTGAGCCAGCCTCCTCGATAGCCGAATTCCATGAACTCGTCAAAATTTCCGAATTGAAGGACCGGCTCGAACGTCTCGCCCTGGCAGAGCTCGAAGCCGTGCGCCTCCATCGTCCGGGCGACTTCCTCGAGGTTGGCCGGGTTCAGAACGGTGTCGTCCATCGACCGATCCCCTGCACCGGCGAGCCGGCGGAGGAGCTTCGAGTTCCCGAGCGACTGGAGACCCGGATACGCCGCCTTCGTCCCGCCGATCAGCGACCAGTAGCCGCCCGATTCGAGCCGGCGGGCGATCTGAGGCGCCAGCCTGGTCATCGGCACGAATCCCGTGACGAAATGGGTGCAGACACAGTCGAACATCTTGCCCGGGAAGTACGAATCCAGCTCGCCAGCATCACCGACGACCGCGTCGAGGTCAGGGAGCCGACGTCGGGCGACCTGGAGCATGTTCTCGGCGAGGTCGATCCCGAACGGCTCGATCCGATCGCCAGCGTGCCCGCGAAGCTTCCCCAGGAACAGACCGGTCCCCATGCCGAGGTCCAGCACCCGCCATCGGCGGCCCGGATCGTTGAGCCCCTCGGCCTCAAGCTGACCGATGCCCCGGTCGAGCGCCTGGCCGATGATGCCCTGAGGGTCGAGGTCGTAGTGATCGGCGACGACTTCGTTGTACGCGTGGTGAACGGTGGAAACGCTCATATCAAAATCACTCGGCTCGGTGCTGGAAGAAGGATCAGGCGGGACTGTGGTCGAGTTCGTGGACCTCTCGGTCGGCGCCTGCCCCGGCGTGGGCGAGCGCCCGCGTATCCAGGTGGGTCGGCGGCCAGTATTCCAGGCGGATCTCCCGACCCCGGACCGAGACGAACGGGCAGGGAGGATGTTCCGTCCAGGTCCCGCTATTCACGTAGAGAACGCCCTGGCTGGTCTCCAGCCCAGGGAGGTGGGTGTGCCCGCAGGTCACGGCCTGGCAACCACGTGTCCGTGCCAGGCGGATGGCTCCGTCGCGGATGGTCGGCCCGTTCCGCTGCCAACGTTTCGAGGCCCGCCGGATGTACCGCGAGGCCCGATGCGGGGCCCACTTCTGGATGTAGTAATACACACCGCAGGCCAGTTCGGTCAGCAGTCCGTATTGATTGACGAACCGGTCGAACTGATCGCCGTGAAGGATCAGGAGGCGGGTCGACCCGTTACAGAATTCATACTCTTCGAGAACCTCGACCCCAACGATATGCCCAACGACCTCCGCCGGGCCGTCGTGATTTCCCCGAATCCAGATCAAACGGAGATCGTCCCGATCCGAGTGGCGGCGGATGATCTTCAGGCAGGCAAAATGCCGCTTCGAGAGCCGCCGGAAGTTCAGATCATCAAAAATGTCGCCGTTGATGACCAGCTCGCGGGTATTCTTGACGGCCCATTCCAGGAACCCCTCCAGCAGCTTCGCCTGGCAAACATCGCTGCCGAGATGAAGGTCGCTGATGATCAGACAGTCGTAAGGCCGCGACTCCGGCTCGGCCTCCGGCCTCGGTCCGGCCTGGTGGTCGGACATCATGAAAAGCCCCTCGCATGGCTCGATGCACCGACCCGGCTACCCGCTCCCGGATCGCGATCGACTCCGATCCACCGCGCTAGCAGTATGACCCCGATCGGCCAGGGATCCAAGCGTCAGACGGCACCCTCACAAGAGTTTCGCGCGGGCTTCTCGGAGCCTCCACGATCCGACCGGTCGGGTGAGGATGGGCCCCCGGTCCTTGGCTAGCATCAGATCGGCCGGATCGTCCGCGGAAGCCGGCTCCCGCTGGTGATGATCTCCGCGTCATGGGTCGGATGCGAAGATGATCGCCGGCTGGAGACCTTTCTTAAAGATGACCGGTTTCTTTCTTGCGTCGAACGGCCAGAAGGGCGTCGAGCTGTTCGCCGGTCATGCCCCAGATGCGGCGTCTGGGGCCGCCCTTGCGGGAGGGGGGCGCGTATCCGATCGTGGTCGTCTCGAGGTTTCGGTCGCGGATCAGATCGTTGAGGGTCTTTACAGCGATCCCTCCGACTCTCGCGGCAATCTCTTCCGGGCTATACAGCCGGGTTGGCTGGCCTCCTGCTTCGGTCATCCCAGCGCTCTCCTGACCTCCAATCGGCGAGCCCGCCGCCAGCCGAGGACGGCGGTGCTTCACGGATTGTTCTCAGGTTAGAGCGTCATTCCCGGTCAACTCGGCCCGATTCGGTTTCGACGACCGCTCTCAATGGGCCTTCAGGGATTCGAGATAAGTCAGCAGCGAGGCGAGGTCCGACGGAGTCAGCGGATCGACCAGCCCGACGGGCATGATGGAGACGGTCCCTCGGGCTCGCTCCTCGATTTCCTTCTTCGGCAGAATCGTGGCCGTACCCTGAGCGTCGCGGATCTCAATCTCGTCGCCGGATTCCCGGACGACGAACCCGGCAAAGGTCCGGCCATCGGCCGTGGCGAAGCTCTGAGGCTCGAATCCCTGCGCGATTTTCGCGCTCGGGCGGAGGATCGACTCGGCCAGCTCGGCTCGGCTGTACCGGGTCGAAATCCCGAGGAGTGAGGGCCCCCTCGCGGGCTCGCCAGGCGCGACCGCGTGGCAGGCGACACATCCTTGCCGCTGGAACAGCCGCTCGCCGCGCCGAGCGTCGCCCTTTTCCTTGAGGATCGTGGCCACGACCGTTTCATAAGGCAGTGAAGCGAGCCTCGGCCCTCGGTCGCGCGAATCGG
>DAHZZC010000546.1 GCA_027435495.1 Planctomycetales bacterium | reverse complement strand
AGCATATGTTCAAATCCCGTATCTCCGAATTCATGGACGAACAACGCTTCAAGAAGACCCAGGCGATGGCCGAGATCGCCCAGGTTCAGGCGAAGGCGGGCGACAGGGCCGGCGCCCGACGGACGGCCGAGGAGGCCGCCGCGATCGGCCGGACGATCCAGCGCGATAACATGAAGTACCCAATCGAACAGACGGCCGAAGCCCTCGCAATGGCCGACGACCTCGACGGTGCGCTGCGGCTGGCCGGGAGTCTGGAACCCGGCATGCGATTCTGGACTTTCGAGTCCATCGCGGGAATCCGGCGGGAGGCGGGCGACGTGGCAGGTGCCCGGAAGGCCGCCGAGATGGGTAGAGACCTCGTCCGCAAGGAACTGGCGGGCCTGGACACGGGGAAGCTCGATCCGGATACACCGTCAGGCAAGCAAGGATATCACCTGCTCGAAACCCTCGGCCGGTTCGAGGCCCTGCTCGGAGATCACAAGACGGCGATCGTGACTATCCGCAAGATCAACGACGTCGGCGCCCAGGAGAAGGCGATGCAGCGTATTGCCACGAACCTGGCCTCGGCCGGAGACCTCGACGGTGCGATCGAGGCGGTCGACGCGATCGGCTCGCCGAAGTCCCGGGCAAAGGCCCTGCAGAGCGTCGCCGGAGCCTACTCCCGGTCCAGACCGACCCGATGAGCGCCCGACCAGGATGAGCGGACCGCCAGCCCGATCCCAATCCTAATGGCCCCGCCCGTCCGAACGCGATGGGCGGGGCGTTTCTGCGCGCGGGTTTGGCACACGGCTTGCAGTCCCCTTTGAGACCGACGACCCGAATATCCGAGGGTCCCGGGGTCGCCGGGGCCATTGGTCCGAGGGGTGGGAACCTCGGGGAGTCCCCGGCGTCCGGGAGGCAACACGGCGTCACGCGATCAGTCCGCCGCGGGTGAGGAACCGGAACCAGGGGCCGGTCGGGGGCATCCCGAGGTCCGCGAGCGGAGGGCGGACGTGCCATGAAGAATACACGTACGACCGAATCGAGCCAGTGCGTGGAGTGCGGGGGTCGCCTGCGGAATGCGGTCTTCTGCACGTCCTGCGGCGGATCGTGCTGCTCGTGGGCCTGCCATGCCCGGCACCTCTCGCATCACGCGGGGCCGGCGACCGTCCCTCACACAATGCGCTCCGGGAGGGGGACCGCCGAGACCCGCCGCAGCGATGATCGGCCAGACCCGATGGGAGGGCAGGCAGTCGCCGGCTGAGAGCGAGATGGCCGAGTCGGCCGTCCCGGATCGGAACTTGCACCGAAAATGCGGATCTTCGGCAGGCCAGGACCGCGCCGAGAGGGGAAAATCGGGCCGGACGGATCGGCCGGTCCGAGGGGCGAGAGGGGGCAGCGTACGGCCGTGTTGAATCCCGAGATGACCCACGACGGGCCGGCGCGCCGCTGCGGCGCCCTGGCGTCGACGGACGGTTCGGTCCTCTTCCGCGTCTGGGCGCCCGCCGCGAAGCGGGTCGACCTGGTACTGATCGACCGAGGGCAGCGCAGCGAGGTCGCGATGAAGCCCGAGTCCGGCGGCTACTTCCGCCTCGGCATGGCTGCGGCCTCCGACGGCCTGCGCTACGCCTTCCGGCTCGACGGCGGCCCCGACCGCCCCGACCCCTGTTCGCTCCACCAGCCCGAGGGCGTCCACCGGCCCTCCGAGGTCGTTCGAACCGATCGGTTCTCCTGGACCGACTCGGCCTGGAAGGGCGTCGCCCGGCGGGATCTCGTCCTCTACGAGCTGCACGTCGGCACGTTCTCGCCCGAGGGGACATTTGACGGCGCCATCCCTCGCCTTCCCGAACTTCGCGAGCTGGGCGTCACGGCGATCGAGATCATGCCGGTCGCCCAGTTCCCGGGTGATCGGAACTGGGGATATGACGGCACCTTCCTCTACGCGGCGCAGGAGAGCTACGGCGGACCCGAGGGACTGCATCGGCTCGTCGACGCCTGCCACGCCGAGGGCCTCGCCGCGTTCCTCGACGTCGTTTACAACCACCTCGGTCCCGAGGGGAGCTACGTCCGCGAGTTCGGCCCGTACTTCAACGATCATTACCGGACCCCCTGGGGCTCGGCCGTCAACTACGACGACCGGGGCTCCGACGCCGTCCGTGACTTCGTCCTGGATAACGTCCGAATGTGGCTACAGGAGTTCCACCTTGACGGCCTTCGGCTCGACGCCGTCCACGCAATCTACGACCTGGGCGCCCGGCACATTCTCCGGGCAATTGGCGAGGTTGCCGAGGAGGTGGCCGCGCGGCGGGGATGGCCCGCAACGATCATCGCCGAGAGCGACCTGAACGACCCCCGGTTACTCCACGACCGTGATCGGGGCGGCCTTGCCCTCAGCGCCCAATGGGCCGACGACTTTCACCACGCGGTCCACGCCTACCTGACCGGTGAGCGCGATGGGTATTACGCCGACTTTACCGAGACCAGCCGGCCTGGCAATGCCCTTGGCCCGGGGGGCTTCATCGCGCGGGCGCTCGAATCGCCGTTCGTCTACGCCTGGGAGGAGAGCTCGTTCCGCGGTCGGAAGCATGGAGCGCCGCCGGTTGGGCTCTCGGGCGACCGGTTCGTGGTCTGCCTCCAGAACCACGACCAGGTCGGCAATCGGCCACGGGGCGATCGAGTGATGGCCGCCCTCGACCGGCCGAAGCAAAGGCTTGCCGCCGGGCTGATGCTCCTCTCGCCGTACCTGCCGATGCTCTTCATGGGCGAGGAATATGGCGAGGAGAGCCCGTTCCCGTTCTTCTGCTCGTTCGGCGACCCGGAGTTGGTTCGGGCGGTCCGCGAGGGGCGGAAGCGGGAGTTTGAGACCTTCTCGTGGCAAGAGGAGGTCCCCGACCCTCAGGGCGAGGAGACGTTCCGATCGGCGAAGCTCTCCTGGTCGTGGCTCGAGGGCTCGCCGGGAGCCGGGTTGCGCCGGCTCTATCGCGACCTCCTGACGGCGCGCCGAGAGTGGCCGGCTCTGCGCGACTCCGATCGGCGGCGAGTCTGGCTGACCAACAACCAGCCGGGCGCCGGGCCTGTCCTGAAGCTGGAACGTATCGGCGAGGGAGCGGGTGGGGTGCTGCAGGCCGTCTTCAACCTCGGCAATCGACCTGCCCGGATCCCCGATTGGGCCGGCGACAGGTCCTCGATCCTGTTCCGGTCCGAGGCCCCCGAGTACGGTGGAGGGCGCCGCGACGACGCCGCAGCCGACGAACTGGCACCGTTCGAGTTCGTCGCGATCGGGCCGCCCTACTGGAGGGCGTTCCCGGGCCGATGACGGTTCACCAAGGAGGCGAGAAGGGGACGGAGCGCATGAGCACCCAACCAAAACAGCCGGGTACCACCGGCGCGGAGCGAATTCGATGAGAGTCTGGCCGGGAAATCCCTACCCTCTGGGCGCGTCCTGGGACGGCGCAGGGGTCAATTTCGCGATCTTCGCCGAGAACGCCACCAAGGTCGAGCTCTGCCTCTTCGATTCGCCCGACGCGACGAGCGAGTCGCACCGGATCATCGTGAAGGAGTACACCGATAAGGTCTGGCACGCGTACCTGCCGGACGTCTTGCCGGGCCAGCTCTACGGGTATCGGATCCACGGCCCGTACGAGCCGCCGAAGGGGCACCGGTTCAACCCGAACAAGATCGTGCTCGATCCGTACGCCAAGCGAATCGGCCGCCCGCTGAAGTGGGACGACTCACTCTTCGGTTACAAGGTAGGCGACCCGGAGGCCGATCTCTCATTCGACGACCGCGATAGCGCCGCTTACGCCCCGCTCGCCTCGGTGATCGACCCGGCCTTTACCTGGGGCGACGATCGCCCTCCGCACACACCCTGGCACAAGACGATCATCTACGAACTGCACGTCAAGGGCTTCACCCAGCTCAACCCGCTCATCCCCGAGAACCTCCGCGGCAGCTACGCCGGGCTGGCCTCGGAGTCGGCGATCAAGCACCTGACCGACCTGGGCGTTACGGCCGTCGAGCTGCTCCCGGTGCACCATTTCCTCGACGATCGCCACCTG
>DAHZZC010000545.1 GCA_027435495.1 Planctomycetales bacterium | reverse complement strand
AGATTTAACCGCGAAAAACGCGAAATCCCGCGAAAAGAGACCTCTGGATCCGTAGGGGTGATCCTGATGCCGTTCGACGTGACCTGCTGTCCTGGCGAGAGATTCCTGGGATCACTCTCCTGTTCCTTTCGCATCTTTTCGCGTTTTTCGCGGTTAATTCTTGATTCCATTCCACGTTTCGCGGTAGATGCCCGGCTCTTACTTGTTCTGGGCGTCGGCGAAGGCCGAGTCGAACAGCCGGCCGGCCGACTTGAAGCCCATGCGATCCTTGACGAACCGCGCCGCCTCGGCCGCGCCGTATTCGCGGTCCATGCCGCAATCTTCCCACTCGACGGAGAGCGGCCCCTCGTATCCGATCGTGTTGAGGGCCCGGGCGATCTCCTCGAAATTCACCTGGCCGCGGCCCGGCGAGCGGAAGTCCCAGCCGCGGCGAGGATCGCCGAAGTTCAGGTGCGAGGCCAGAATCCCTGACCGGCCGTCGAGGGTCCGGGCGGCGTCCTTCACGTGCATGTGATAGATCCGATCCGGGAACGCCCGGATGAACTCCACCGGGTCGATCATCTGCCAGAGCAGGTGGCTGGGGTCGAAATTGAAGCCGAACTCCGGCCGGTGGTCGACCGCCTTCAGGGCTCGCTCGGCCGTGTAGATGTCGAACGCGATCTCGGTCGGGTGAACCTCGAGCGCGAACCTGACGCCGCACTCCTTGAAGACGTCGAGGATCGGGTTCCAGCGATCGGCGAAGAGCTGGAAGCCCTCGTCGATCATCGCGTCGGAGACCGGCGGGAACGAGTACAGCAAATGCCAGATCGACGAGCCGGTGAAGCCGTTGACCACCTTCACGCCCAGCTTCTGGGCGGCGCGGGCGGTGTCCTTCATCTCGCGGATCGCCCACTCGGTCTTCTTCTTCGCATCGCCCCGGACCTCGGGCGGGACCCAGTCGTCGGTCCTCGCGTCGTTGTGGTCGAGGACGAGCTGGCCGGTCAGGTGGTTGGAGATCGCCCAGCACTTCAGGCCGTGCTTGCCGAGCAGGTCGTGCCGCCCCTTGCAATAGGCCGGGTCACTCAGCGCCTTCTGGACGTTGAAATGATCGCCCCAGCAGGGCAGCTCGATGCCGTCATATCCCCACTGGCTGACCTTTGGGGCGAGGGCGTCGAGCGAGAGGTCGGCCCACTGGCCGGTGAAGAGGGTCACGGGTCGTGCCATCGATGCGGTCTCCCGGTCGGCTTCTGGATGTCTCGTGATGGTCGGGTGGCGTCGTGTGGCGGCTGGAACGAGCGTGCGTGCCGGGACCGGTGCAACAGGGCGTCGGCCCGCGACCTGCGGCGTCGGATCGTCGTCGATTCGGCCGGCCCGCGCAGCTCGGGGCCCAGGAAAGAGACGAGACGCCTCGAAGGGCCAGATTAGGGCGGTCGAGGACGCTTGTCAATCATTTGACGTCCGACCCAGGGATCGGAGATAATCCGGCCGTCCCAGCCTTCGACGGCGCCGGAGCAAAATCGCAGACGACCATGCCTCCCCGAGCCATCCTCTTCGACTTCGACGGCGTGATCGCCGCGACCGAGAACCACCACGTCGCCGCCTGGCAGCGGACGCTGGGCTTCCTCGGTCTTTCGATCGGCGACCAGGCCGCCTCGCGCGCCGCGGAGATCGATGATCGCGACTTCCTCCGCGAATTTTTCGAGGGCCGCGGCATCCCGGTCGACAAGGTCGACGACTGGGTCGATCGCAAGCGGGCGCTCACCGTCGAGCTGCTGAAGTATGCGCCGAGGGTCTATCCGGGGGTCGTCGAACTGGTCGGCGCGCTTCGCGACCGGGCCCGGCTGGCGGTTGTCTCGGGAAGCTGGCGCGAGTGCGTCGAAACCGTTCTGGAGGCCGCCGGGCTCACCGACGCCTTCGGCCTGATCATCACCAAGGAGGACGTCACCGATCGCAAGCCGCACCCCGAGGCGTACGCGCTGGCGCTCAAGAAGCTCCGGCTGGCACCGACATCGGTGGCCGCGATCGAGGACTCTCCGACCGGACTGATCTCAGCTCGAGAGGCGGGAATCCGCCGGTTGATCGCGGTCGGCCATCGCCGTCCGATCGGCGACTGGATCGGCGACGCCGCCTTCATCGAGAAGCTGGGTCCCGGCGCCGAGGTTCTCGAGCGTCTGGGGTTCTGATCCGACAAAACGGGGACCGGATCCAGGTCTTCGAAGGATCTGTCCCCGTTTTGTCGGGGTTGGCTGGCCTGTCTCAGCCGAGCAGACGGTGGACTTCCTTCAATTTGGCGGCGATATCGATTTCCTGAGAGCAGGTGGAGAGGCAGTCGCCGCAACCGACGCAGGACGTGCCGTTCCGCGTCAGGGCGGCGTATTCCTTTCGCGCCCGCTCGATGTCGTGATAATCCCGGGCATACCGCTCGTACCGGAAGATGTCGGAGATGCCGATGTGCTCGGGGCAAGCCGAGACGCACTGGGCGCACAGGACGCAGGTCAAGCCCTTGTTGTAGCCGGCCAGGAGGGTGAGCGCCTCGTGGTCCTGCGGGCCCATCGCCAGGGTGGTGGCCGCGCCCATGTTCTCACGGAACTGGTCGAAGTTCCGGGTGGCGATCACCGCGGCGGTGAGGCTCGGGTTCGACTTCAGCCACTTGACCATGGCCGCGGCGGGGGCACTGCCCTGGTAGTTCGGGTCGGCCAGAAGTTTCCGGAACTTCGGATCGTGGGACGCACGCCCGACGCCGCCCATCGTCTTCATGGCGATGGTGCCGATGTCCTTCTTCTTCGCCACGTCGATCCACTCGGCAACCTCCTTGCGGTCGCCGAAGGTGTAGAAAAACTGGGTCGCCTCGTAGGGCTGATGGTCCGCCAGGTAGTCCATGATTTCCCAGGCCATGTCCCCACCGATCGAGTTGTAGTGGTGCTGGGAGATGGCGAGGTGCTTGACGAGCCCCTCCTTCTTGAGCCGCTCGAAGGCGCGGACCATGCCAGGGTTCTGCTTGGCCTCTTCCACCGAGTGATAGCCGAAGTGGAACTTGAAGACGTCGTAGTACCCGACGCCCGCTTCCGCCACGCGCTTCTTGACGAACTGGTAGTGCTGCTCCTCGTCGATCCGGCCGTGCATGTGATCGCCGTTCACGCGATCCACGACGCACTCCAGGTAATACGACTCTCTCGGCTGGGCCTTGAGGACCGGCGGAAGCGTCCCAGCGCGCCAGACCTGGGCCTTGTGCCAGTAGTTGACCCCAGCGGCGACGGCCCTGGGAACAATCTCCTTCGGCCAGTCGGAGGCTCCGATCAGCCAGGAAATCTCCATGCCGGTCCGGCCATATCGCCGCTTCGGCAGCTTGTCCGGGGCGGCTTTCTCGTCCGCCATCGCCGGTCCATTGCTGACGCTGGCCGCGGCCACGCCCGTCGCTCCGAGCCGCATCACATCTCGACGAGAAAGATTCTGCGTGTCGTCAGACATGGCCTTGGTCCTCGCTTCTGGACGATCCAGGACAGGGAAAACGGGCTGGTTCCCGCGACCGGTTCAGCTTACCGTACATACGGCGCCGGTCAACATGAGCGAAGCCGCTGACCTCAGAATCTGTCGGCAGGCTTCTGCCCATATCCGCTCTCTCTCCGATCATGTCGCTTGATATGTGGGGAGCCGGATCGTCGCGATCACCGAGACGCTGAGGCCGCACGCGGGCGTTCTGGCGACCTCCGGCGCTCCTCCGAGGGCGAGGCGATCTCACCGGGTGATCGAGGCGCCGAAGGTCCCGGCGCGAGGAGCGTCCGGCGGATGAAATCGATCTGGATCCGGTTGTAATGCGGGCCGAAGATCCCGTGTCGCGACGACGGGTAGATCATCAGCTCGAAGTCCCGATCGGCCGTCTGGAGAGCCTGCACCAGCCGCATCGAGTTCCTGAGCGAGACGTTGTCGTCGATCGCGCCGTGGAGGATCAAGAGCCGGCCGTGCAGCTTCGCGGCGGCCTTCACCACCGAGGAGGCGTCGTAGCCGTCGGGGTTGTCCTGGGGAAGGCCCATGTAGCGCTCGGTGTAGATCGAGTCGTAATCGCGCCAGTCGGTCACCGGAGCCCCGGCAATCCCCGCCGCGAAGAGGTTTGTGTGGGTCATCGCGTAGGAGGTGATGTATCCGCCGTAGCTGTGCCCCGCCATCCCGATCCGAGACCCGTCGACATACGGCTTTGCCTTCAGCCAACGGATCGCGTCCTCGATGTCCTTCGTCTCCTGAACGCCCAGGTGCTTGTAGGCGGTCCAGGTCGAGACCGCTCCCTTGCCGCTGGCACTTCGAGGGTCCATGTGGAAGATCAGGAGCCCCTCGTGGGCCAGGGCGTGGTCGCGCATCCGGCCGCCGTTCCAGGCGTCGGAGACCGTCGACATGTGCGGGCCGCCGTAGGTCGTGAACCAGATCGGGTACTTCTTTCCCGGCTCCATCTCGGGCGGTAGGATCAACTCGGCCTCGAGCGAGAAGCCGTCGCGGGCCGGGATCGAAAACCGCGACACTGGCCCAAATTTCCATCGCTCCAGCTCGTGCGATGGGTTCGAGTCGAGCGTTCGAAGCCGGTCGCCCTCGATCGAGAACAGCGAGGCGCGGTCGGGAGTGTGGATATCCGACCGGCTCTCGGCGAAAAGCTTGCCGTCAGGGCTCAGACTCGCCGAGTGCGTGCCAGGTGAGTTCGTCAGCCGGGTGATCGGCCCGCCTGGGTCGAGCCGGTAGAGGTCGGTCGACATCGGCGCCTCTCGGGCCGCCGAGAAGACGATGCGGCCCGAGGTGGTGTCGACGTGCTCGATCCGCCGGACCTCCCACTCGCCTGAGGTCCGCCGCGACTTCAGCGTGCCGTCGGCCCTGTATTCGTAGATGTGCTTCCAGCCATCACGCTCGCTTAGCCAGAGGAAACCGCGTTCCAGGTACGGGTGAAGCGGGCCAGGACTCTCGATGAACGCCTTCGTCGCGTCGCGGAAAAGACGGCGCACCGGAGCCTGCTCCCTCCCACGGGTCGGCTGAATCTTGACCAGGTCGAGCCAGGTCTGGGTCCGGTCCTGGACGTAGGCGTAGACGCTTCCGTCCGGGAACCAACCGGCCTCGCTGATCAGCATCGAGTCGGGCGAATAGGCCGAAAAATCCGCCCACTGAATCGGGCCCCCGCGAGACTCCACGAGACCTAGCTGGACTTTTGGGTTCGGCTCGCCGGCTCGAGGATAGTGCGTTCGCTCTTCCTTCCGGGCTCCGCCGCTCGCTGTGTCGTCCAGGACCGTGTGATAGGGAACAGAGCCATCGCTTAACTCGAAGAACGCCAGAGACTTCGAATCGGGACTCCACCAAAACGCTGGCCATCGACGATTCCAAATCTCTTCATAATAAACCCAGTCGGATTGTCCGTGGCGGAGATCGTCGCGGCCTCCGGTGGTCAGCCGGTGCTCGGTCTGCGTCGCGAGGTCGACGGTGTAGAGGTCGTAATCGCGGACGAAGGCGACGAGCTGGCCGTCGGGGCTGAACTGGGGGAAGAGTTCCTCGCCGGGTTGGCTGGTGAGGCGGACGGCCGTTTTGCCGTCGAAGGTTGCATAATAGAGGTCGTTCGCGTGGTCGAAGACGAAGCCGAGGCGGCTGGGGGACATCTCGAACTGGAGGCC
>DAHZZC010000544.1 GCA_027435495.1 Planctomycetales bacterium | reverse complement strand
GAGCCCGCCCGGGTTGCCGAGCAGATCGAACCGCTTCGCGAGTTGCTGGAGGTCAGGGGCCGGCTCAAGCAGCTTCTGAGCAAGATGGAAGGCAACGACAAGCTCGACCAGCTTCTGGCCGAGGTTCTGAGCAACACTGATAAGGCTCGCGAGCTGGCCCGGCAAATGGGCATCGGCGAGGCCGACGGCTCCTCGACCGCGACCCCCGAAGCGGAGGCGAAGTGATGAGCACGGGAACCGAACGATCGCAGTCCGCCGGGGCTGCCGCCCAGACCGTCGAGGCCCCCGACCTGCTCTCGCAGGTGATCGCAGCCACCCGCCCGCAAAGCCAGACCGAGCAAGAGCGGGCGCGGGACTACTTCCGCCAGTTCCTTGACCATGCCGTCAAACCGGGCCAGGTCGTCAGCAAGGACGCCGAGCTCAACATCAAAAGCTGGATCGCCGAGATCGACAAGAAACTCTCGGCCCAGATGAACGAGATTCTCCACGACCCCGGGCTCCAGCAGCTCGAGTCGTCCTGGCGCGGCCTGCACTACCTGGTCCACCAGTCGGAAACCGGCGAGTCGCTGAAGATCCGCGTCCTCAACGTCAAGAAGCAGGAACTCTTCAAGGACCTCGAGCGAGCCGTTGAGTTCGACCAGAGCAGCCTCTTCAAGAAGATTTACGAGGAGGAATACGGCCAGCTCGGCGGGCAGCCTTACGGGATGCTCGTGGGCGATTACGAGTTCGGCCGGAATGCCGAGGACGTCAACCTGCTCAAGATGATCTCGGGCGTGGCCGCCGCGGCGCACGCCCCCTTCGTCTCCAACGCCAGCCCGAAGCTGTTCAACATGGAGAGCTTCACCGAGCTGGCCAACCCCCGCGACCTCGCCAAGATCTTCGAGGCGGTCGAGTACGCCCCCTGGCGCTCGTTCCGCCAGTCGGAAGATTCGAGGTACGTCGCGCTGACCATGCCCCGGGTGCTGGCCCGGCTCCCCTACGGCCAGGACTTCAAGCGAGTCACCGAGTTCAACTTCGAGGAGGAGGTCGACGGCACCGAGCACAACAACTACACCTGGATGGGGGCCGCGTGGGCCTATGCGTCCCGGATCACCGACGCGTATGCCCAGTGGGGCTGGATGGCCCGGAGCCGAGGTGTCGAGGCCGGCGGCAAGGTCGAGAACCTACCGGTCCATACCTTCCCCACCGACGAGGGCGATGTCGCCATGAAATGCCCGACCGAGATCGCCATCTCCGACCGCCGCGAGTTCGAACTTTCCAACCTCGGCTTCCTGCCACTTCTGCACAGCAAGGGGAGCGACTTCGCCGTCTTCATCGGGGCGCAGTCTTGCCAGAAGCCCAAGACCTACTTCGACCCGACCGCCAACGCCAACGCCGAACTTTCCACCAAGTTCAACCTGCTGCTCTGCACCTCTCGATTTGCCCACTACCTCAAGGTGATGGCGAGAGACAAGATCGGCTCCTTCATGGAGGTGAACGAGTGCGCCACCTGGCTGAACGAGTGGATTCAGAACTACGTGGTGGCCAGCCCGGAACTGGTCGGCGATGACGTCAAGGCCCAGTGCCCGCTCGCCGACGCCCGGGTCGATGTCCGTCCCGTCGCAGGCAAACCCGGCTATTACGAGGCGGTGGCGTATCTCCGCCCACACTACCAGCTCGAGGCGCTCTCGGCCTCGATGCGACTCGTCGCCGAGGTCCCCAAAAGGGCCTGATTACTCCGCGGTCGGAGCCCGGCCCGGTTCCCGTTCAGGGCCAAGATCGCGGACCCCGTCGCTACGCCAATGACAGATTTCGTGTCGGTTCCGTGACGAATCCTTCCTTACTTGCAATGGAGCGCGATTCCGATGTCGTTTGACACCTACATGAAAATCTCGAGCCCGGACGTCGAAGGCGAGTCCATGGCCAAGGACATGGACAAGTACATCGAGATCTACTCGTTCTCCTGGGGCGCCTCGAACCCCACCACCGTCGGCCCGGGCTCAGCCGGTCTGGCCGCGGGCCGGGCCTCGGTCTCGAGCTTCAACGTGATGAAAAAGACCGAGAAGTCGTCGCCGTCGCTCTTCGCGGCCTGCTGCGCCGGACAGCACTACAAAAAGGCCGAGGTCGTCCTGCGAAAGGCGACCGGGACCGACGGCGGCCAGAAGCCGTTCCTCAAGTACACCTTCGAGGACGTGATGGTCGAGTCGATCCAGTGGTCCGGCTCGTCGGGCGGCGACGACACACCGACCGAATCGGTCAGCTTCGCCTTCGCCAAGGTCAAGATCGACTACTACAAGCAGGATGAAGGGACCGGCTCCATGTCGTCGGCCGGTAATGCGAGCTGGGACCTGACCAAGGTCTCGAAGTGATCGCGGGGCCGCCCCTGGTCCCGGCGACCGGGGGCGGCCCGCACCTTGATCCCGATCCGCCGTCCAGACCTTCGACGAGGGCCATGCCGTGAACGCCAGCGAGCTGTACCGGGCCGGGCGCCTGGGCGAGGCGATCGAGGCGCAGGTTCAAGAGGTCAAGGCCGCGGCGCTCGACCCGTCGAGGCGGCTCTTCCTCTTCGAACTCCTCGCCTTCGCCGGGGACCTCAAGCGGGCGAGAACGCAGATTGAGGCGATCTCGTATCGCGACGTCGACCTCGACGCCGCCGTCGCCGCTTACGCCAAGCTGCTGGACGCCGAGCAGGCCCGGCGCGACCTTTTCGCCCAGGGTACTCCGCCAGGCTTCTTCGGCGAGCCCTCCGAGCACTTGCGGCTCCGGCTCGAAGCGGTCCGGCTCCTGCGCAACGCTCAAAACGCCGAGGCTGCCGAGGCACTCCGTCAGGCCAACGAGGCCATGCCGGCGGTCCGCGGCCGGCTCAACGGCCAGCCGTTCGAGTCGCTGCGCGACGCCGACGATTTGTTCGCGGGGATCCTGGAGGTTCTGGCCCACGGCCGATATTTCTGGGTCGGGCTCGAGCAGGTTCGGCTGCTGACAAGCGAGCCGCCTCGTTATCCTCGCGACCTGCTGTTCCTCCCCGCCCACATCGAACTGGAGGCCGAGCAGGGAGACGTCTTCATCCCCGCGCTCTATCCCGGCTCGCACGAGCACGCCGACGACCAGGTCCGGCTCGGGCGGATGACCGACTGGAAGGAGCTCGACGGCAGCGCTATGCTTGGGGTAGGGCTTCACACCCTCCTCTGCGACGACGACGCCCTCGGCCTCCTCGAGATTCGCGAGTGGCGGTCGGAGCACGAGGCCGAGGGATGACCAGGAAGGACGAGCGCCCATGTCCCGGATCTCGCCGCACGAGGGGCTCCGACCCACGATCCTCGACCGGCTGGTCGACCCCGAATCGGCCGGAACCGCCACCCGTCGCGGCTACAGCGTCGATCAGATGATCGATGCCGTGCGCGCCGACCTGGAGGACCTCCTGAACTCCCGGCGGATGGTCGCCGAGATCCCCGAGGAACTGGCCGAGGTCCGCCGCTCGGTGGTCGCTTATGGCGTCCCCGATCTCTCCGCCTTCGAGGCCGCCGGGCCCAACACCGCCAGCCTCGTTTGCGCGGAGATCGAGCAAGCCATCGCGGCCTTCGAGCCGAGGCTCTCCAACGTCCGGGTCGTCCCGCTCAAGGGCGATGCGTCGAAGTCGTTGCGGCTCGACTTCGAGATCCGGGCGACGCTTCGCCTCGACCCCTCGCCCGAGGTCGCATTCGTGACGCTACTCAAGCTCACCACCGGCGAGGCGTCGGTCGAGCGGGCGGGCGGGTGAAGCCAATGAGTGAGACGCTCTATCCCTATTACGAACGCGAGCTCACCTTCATCCGCCAGTTCGCGCAGGAATTCGCCCGGCTCTATCCGGCCACGGCGAGCCGCCTGCTCCTGGAACCCGACCGAAGCACGGATCCGCACGTCGAGCGCCTGATCGAGTCGTTCGCACTGCTGACCGGTCGCATCCAGCACAAGCTCGACGACGAGTTTCCCGAACTCACCAATGCGATGCTCGGGGTGCTCTATCCGCACTACCTGGCCCCGATCCCGTCCATGGCGATCGTGCAGTTCGAGCTGGATGCCGAGCGAAGCCGATCGCCCGAGGGCTTCACCATCGGCCGGCTGAGCGGCCTGCGGAGCCGGCCGGTGGATGACCTCCCCTGTCGGTATCGAACCGGATACCCAGCGCAGCTCTGGCCGGTCCGGGTGGCCGAGGCCGGCCTGATCCGCCCGCCGTTTCCGAGAGGGCTCGAACCGCCGCGTGGAACCGTCGCCGCGATCCGGATCCGGCTCGATGCCGAGGGAAGCCACCGATTCTCCGCCCTCGCCCTCGACCGTCTGCGGTTCTACCTCAAGGGTGAGAGCGAGACGGTCGCCCTGCTCTACGACCTGCTCTTCAACCACGCGCTCCAGGTTGTCCTCCGCGACCCCTCGGCCCAACCAGCCCGGCCGCCGGCAGTACTCCGACCCGGCGAGGCCCTCACGCCGGTCGGCTTCGAGCCCGACGAGGGACTACTCCCCTACCCTCCCCAATCCTTCGTCGGTTACCGGCTACTCAGCGAATTCTTCGCGTTCCCTCATAAGTTCCACTTCTTCGACCTGCGCGGCCTGCGCCGGGCAGCCGGCGAACAGCAGATCGAGGTCGTGATCTTCGTCGATCGAACCTGGCCGAAGCTGGAACGAGACATCGACGCCCAGACGTTCCGCCTCGGCTGCACCCCGGTGATCAACCTCTTCGAGCAGACGGCCGAGCCCATCCCGATCGCGGGAACCCGGCATGAATATCGGGTCGTCCCGGACGTCGCCTATCCGGACGGAATGGAGGTCTACTCGGTCGACGAGGTCACGAGCGTCGATCCGATCGCGGGCCGGACCACCGAATACTTGCCGTTCTATTCGCTCCGTCACGGCGCCTCGACTGAGACAGCCCGCGACTTCTGGTACGCGGCCCGCCGACCGTCGACTCGTCCGGGCGACCGCGGAACCGACGTCTTCCTCAGCCTGGTGAACCTGGACTTCCATCCATCCCAACCGCACGACCCGACGCTCGTGGTCCGAACCACCTGCACGAACCGGGAACTGCCCGCGGTCCTGCAACAGGCCGGCGAACGACTCGTCTTCGACCTGGAGGCCGCGGCTCCGCTTTCCGCCATCCGATGTTTGCAGTCGCCCTCGCTCCCGCAACGGCCCCCGCTGCGCAGGGGGTCGTACTGGCGGTTGATCTCTCACCTTTCCCTCAACCACCTCTCGCTGGCCGACTCCGAGCAGGGGCGAGAGTCGCTCCAGGAAATTCTCCGTCTCTACGAGATCGCCGATTCTCGCGACGACTCGCATCGGGCCATGGTCGGCCGACACCTGATCGAAGGCATCACCTCGGTGAGCAGCCGACGAGTGACCGGCCGACTTCCGGGGGAGGGTCCGGCCGCCTTCTGCCGCGGGACCGAGGTCACCATCACGTTCGACGAGCCGAAGTACATCGGCACCGGCGTCCTGCTCTTCGCCTCGGTCCTGGAACGGTTCCTCGGGCTTTACACAACGATCAATTCCTTCACCCAGCTCGTCGCCAGAACGACCCACGACGGGAGACCGCTCAAGACATGGCCGCCGAGGTCGGGAAACCAGACTCTGATCTGATCGAGCCGGCGCCCGCTCCGTCGGCCGGATCGAACGCAACGAACAGCGAGGAAACCACCGACGCCGGCGATCCCGTCGCGGCCTCGGTCAACGTGCCGCCTCCCGCCGGCGTTCCGGGATGGGGGCCCGAGGTCATGGCGCACCCCCTCTTCCGCGAGGGATACCGCTACGACTTCTTCCAGGCGGTCCGGTTGCTCCAGCGGATGGGGCCGAACCAGGCGCGGGTGGGCCGGGGCGGGCCGCCTCGATCCGAGGCGGTCCGGTTCGCCGCCCACAACTCGCTGAGCTTCCCACCGAGCACCGTCCACGAGGTGCGCCGGCCTTCGAGCGACCGACCCGTCCCGGTGATGGTCCAGGCCTTCCTGGGGCTAACCGGCCCGAGCGGCGTGCTCCCTCGCCATTACACCGAGCGACTCTACCGAATCGAACGCGAGGCCCGAACCCCGGAGAAGCACGCGCTCCGCGACTGGCTCGACCTGTTCAACCATCGGCTCGTCTCGCTCTTTTATCGGGCCTGGGAGAAGTACCGGTTCTACATCCCGTTTGAGCGGGGAGACGAGGGCGACGAGCCCGACCCCTTCATCCAGTCGCTGCTCAGCCTGATCGGCCTCGGGCTTCCTCCGCTCCGCCGGCGATTGCGGGTCGCGGTACCCGAAGCCACCGGCGCACGCGAGCTCGCCCGGATCGACGACCTCGTCCTGCTGCACTACGGCGGGCTGCTCGCCCACCTTCCCCGTTGCGCCTCGGGGCTGGAAGCGATCCTCCAGGATTATTTCGGAATCGCCACCCGAATCGAACCGTTCGTCGGCCGGTGGCTCCGCCTCGAACGGCCGTCCCAGACCCGGCTCGGCGACGAGCTGGCGAACAACCAGCTTGGAACCTCGGCGGTGGCCGGAGACCGCGTCTGGGACCGTCAGAGCAAGTTCCGCGTCCGACTCGGCCCGTTGTCGTACGCCCAGTTCCTCGAATTCCTCCCCGACCCAGCCCCCGTCCCCGAGCGCAAGGCGTTCTTCCTCCTGGCCCATCTCGTCCGGCTCTACGCCGATCCAGGGCTCGACTTCGAGGTTCAGCTTGTCCTGAAGGCCGACGATGTCCCCGAGTGCCGCCTGACCGGCCCGGGCACTCTCGGCGCCCGACTGGGCTGGAACACCTGGCTGAACACCCGGCCCGCCCCTTCCGACGCCGAGGATGTCGTCCTCGACGGCTCATTGGCTCTCGCCTGCGATCCAGGATAGAAATCGACCGAAAGGTCCACCGATTGGCCAGGCAAGCCCTCCAGCCGAGGGACCAAAGCATCCGGGATAAACTCCAAAACCCTCCGACCCAACAAGAAAACGGGCTCCTCGTCCTCGATCTGGCGATCCCCCTTTTGTCAGCGCGGGTACGACCCGTCTTCCCGTGATCCGGTCGGGTCAATCCCGAAAACAGCGCGATCGACAGGATTTGCAAGAACCGCGCATCCCGAACAGCCGATACAACAGTCAGACCGGAAGGGCGAAGATCGCCGCGGACTCGCCCGTCGGCGCAAACGACACATCTTGCCCCGACAACACCCAGCGCCGACGGGGGGCTGGGAACTCGTCGGTTTTTCGAGGAAGAATCCCTGCCTGGAGGCGGGGGACCCCGGCGGCTTGGGTACGCCAGGGCTCCGACCGGGCCGATCAGAAAGGAGCGGGTCGCGATGACTCGGAAGGCGGCCGCTGTGTGGTTATCCGCCGTTCTGCTCGGTGGATGCTCGAGCGTGAACGTGGTCAAGAGCCCCTCGCCGGGCGACAACGGGATCCGGTTCTACCGTCCCAAGCCGTACCTGCTGGTGACTCCGGCCGATCCCACGGGTCGGATGGTGAAGCTGGAGGTCCTGCAACTCCCCGACTACTCCGAGGAGTATTCGATCCATCCCAAGGGGAAGAAGCCCCCGGCCGTGCAGCTTCAGGACGGCTGGAACCTGGTGGGTGTCGGCCCGGGCGGTCCGCCGCCGAAGGCCGAGGCCGCCCCGCCGCCGCCGCCGGCCGACCCGCTCAAACTACCGGAGGCGGTGCTGGTCGCTGGAAACGTGCCGATCGGACTGTATGAATCGGTCTTCGACTACGGCGGACCGGTGAAGTCTCTCAAGGGATGGCGATACGTCGGCTTCGCTCCGTGGGGCGGCGGACTGCCCAACGGCACCGACCGCGAGGCCCTCGCCAACGTCCAGAAGGGCTGCCCGCCCGGCGTCGCCAACGGCTCGGTCGTCCAGGGACCGCTCTATGGCCTCGTCTTCTTCAACGGCGCCATGACCTTCCGGCAGCTCGACGAGATCGCCAACAACATGACCTGCCCCGAGTACGTCAAGCCGTACAATCCACCCCCGCCGCCAGCCCCACTCCCGGGCGGTGTGCGAACGGAACCGACCGCGCCATCCGCGCCGGGCGTGGTCGTCCCCAGCGAGGCCGCCCCGCCGCCGCCGGCCGCCAATCCCGGCCCCTCGACGATGCTGGTCCCCACACCGGGACCAGCCTCAATCGACACCGGCGTCAAAACGGCCGCCGTCGAGATCCACCCTCCGGCAACGGCTGATCCCGTGGTCCCAGTGGCCCTCGCCCCTCCCGTAACCGTTCGGCAGGCTCCTGCCAGATCGAAACCAGCCCCTGTCCTCGCGAAGCCAGCCCCTGCCACCACGAAACCAGCACCTGTCCTCGCGAAGCCAGCCCCTGCCACCACGAAACGAGTCGATCCGAAGGCCCTGGCGCGGCTTGAGGCCGACGTCTTCCGCAGCCTCAATCTCCCGCCCGCCTCGGCGCCGGCGACCGCGA
>DAHZZC010000543.1 GCA_027435495.1 Planctomycetales bacterium | reverse complement strand
CAGCGCGGTCACGATCGCGGTCATGAGCACCGGCGCCAGCCGCTCGCGTGCGCCGCGGAAGATGAGCTCCGGGCCCCAGGGCACCCCCTCGGCCTCGCCCAGATGCTGCCAGTGCGACACCATCATGATGCTGTTCCGGGTCGTGATTCCAAGGAGTGTCACAAAACCAACCATCGATCCGACGTCCAGCACCCCGCCCATCATGTAAACCGCCGCCACCCCGCCGACCATCGCGAACGGCAGATTCGCCAGGACCAAAATCAACCGACGTATGGACCCAAACGCCATCCCCAATATCCAGACTATCCCCGCCCCGGCCGCCGAGCCCAGAATCAAAAGCTCACGCTGAGCCGCACGCTTGATCTCATGAGCACCCGTAATCGAATAGGTCACGCCGGACGGTAGATCGAGCGCCTGGAGCCGGCGGTCGACCGAGTCGACAAACGACTCGACGTCACGCCCGCGCACGCCCGAGGTGACAAGCTGTTGCCGAAGGCCCCCCTCGTGACGGATCAAAAACCGCCCGTCCGATCGAAAGACGTCGGCCACCTGCCCGAGCCGAATCCGCCCGCCGCCCGGCGCGTCGAGCCAGAGACGATCCACGGCCGTCGGATCCTCTCGATACTTCGGATCAAGGATCACGATCACGTTGATGATACGGTTTCGGTCGTACGCCTGCGTGACCTCGGCCCCCTGGTACGCGGCGTGGACCGCGTCGAGCACGTCCGCCGCGAGCAGGCCGAACGAGGCGGCGTCGTCGGGCCGGAGCCGGACGACCAGCTCGGGCTGGCCGGTTTGCGCCTCGGGCCGGACGCCCTCAGCGCCCGCGACCTCGGCCATCGCCTCGGCGATCATTCGCGAGGCCCGGTCGAGCGAGTCCAGGTCGTCGCCGACCACCTTCACCGCCACCGGTGCGATCGAGCCCGTGACCGTCTCCTCGATCCGCTCCGAAAGGAACGAGAAGACCTCGAACGAGAACCCCGGGAAGTGGTCCCGAAGTGCGGACCGAATCCGGCCGCCGACCGCTTCCATCTCCTCGGGATCGTCGGCCGTGAGGTTCACCTCGGTCTCGCTGTACTCGACGCCCCAGGTGTCCTCGCCCAGCTCAGCCCGGCCGGCCTGTTGCGCGATCGCGCCGACGCCCGGTATCCGACGCAGCTCGCGCGCGATCGCCGCGCCGGCCGACATCGACTGCGGGAGCGACGTGCCCGGCAGGCCCTGCATGTGCAGCACCAGGTGATTCTCGCGCATCTCGGGGAGCGACTCACCGCCGAACTGCGCGAACGCCCAACCCGCCGACCCGACCAGTACCACGAGGATCGTCGCCACCAGCGGAAGCTCGCGATCCATCCGTCGCAACAGCCGGTTGTAAACGCCCTGAAGCCGGCGGAGCAGGGGGGGCTCCTCCGCGCCCTCGGCCCCGGGCAGAAGCATCATCGCCAGCGCGGGCGTCACGGTGAGAGCCACCGCGAGCGAGGCCAGCACCGCGAGCGCGTAGGCATATCCCAGCGGCGCGAACAGCCGGCCCTGAATCCCTCCCATCAAAAACACCGGGACAAAAACCAGCACCACGATGAATGTCGCATAAACGACCGCCCCCCGGACCTCCATCGACGCCGAGAGCACGACCCGCGCCGGCGACCTCGGATGCCGCAATCGCCCGTTCTCGCGGAGCCGGCGGAAGATGTTCTCGACGTCGATGATCGCGTCGTCGACCACCTCGCCCACGGCGATCGCCAGCCCGCCGAGCGTCATCGTGTCGAGCCCGATCCCAAACCCCGAGAGCGCCACAATCGCTCCAAGCAGCGAGAGCGGAATCGCCGTCATCGAGATCAGAGCCGTTCGCAGATTGAACAGGAAGAGAAGCAAGACCACCGCGACCAGACCCGCGCCCACGAGCAGCGAGTGAGTCACGTTCCCGACCGCGCTCCGGATGAAATCCGCCTGCCGGAAAAGAGCAGGGTGGTACACAATGCCGAGGCGGTCCATCGTCGGCCGAAGCCGGTCGAGCTCGTCCTCGACGCGACGGGTCGTCGCGGGTGTGTCGCCACCGAACTGCTTGAAGATGTCGAGCGTCACGCCGGGAACGCCGTCGATCGCCGCATCGCCCAGCTTCGGCTCGGGCGCGTCGACCACGCGGGCGACATCCCGAAGCCGAATCGGCGAGCCGTTCGACGTCGAGACGACGGCCGCGCCCAGGTCGTCGGCCGACCGCGCCCGGGCCTCGACCCGAACGATCGACCGCTGTTGCGCGTCCTCCTGAAAGCCCGCGCCCCGAACTCCCGTGGCGCGTCGAGCGGCGTCGAGGATCTCGGTCAGGGTCAGCCCGTGCGCGATCAGCCGATCCGGATCGACGAGCACCTGAAACTCACGCACGCCCCCGCCAAAGAGCGTCACCTGAGCCACCCCCGGGACCGCCAGCAGCCGGGGCCGGAGGGTCCATTGCGCCCAGTCTCGAAGATTCATTCCAGACATTGTCTCGGATGTCAACCCGATCACAAGAAGCCGCCCGGTCGATGAGGTCAGCGGCCCGAGCCGGGGCGGGCGCACACCCTCGGGAAGCTGGCCGTTGACCTCCGCCAGCCGCTCGGCGACAAGCTGCCGGGCCCGGTGGATCTCGGTCCCATCACGGAAAATCAGGGTCGCGACCGAGAGCCCCTGGATCGACTGCGACCGCAGAACGTCGAGTCCGGGTACGCCGAGCATCGCCTGCTCGATCGGCAGAGTCACCAGCGGTTCGACCTCATCGGCGGCGAGCCCCGGCGCCTCGGTCTGCACGATAACCTGGGGCGGTGCGAACTCGGGGAAGACATCGAACCGGGCGTTCGCGACCGCCAGCGCGCCGAGGGCCGTTAGCAGCGAGGCGAGCGCGACCACCGCCCCCCGGTTGTGGATCGACCAGCGGACAATAGCCTGAAGCATGCGAATGTCTCGGAGATTCAGACAGGATCAATCGTCGTCAGAACCACCGCGGAACTCCTCGGAGAGAAGGATTTGCGCGCCTCGATGAACGACGATCTCACCGGGATCGAGGCCGGTGGGGTCGGGCTTGCGGCGGGTCTGCAAGAGATACGAATCGCCCTCGCGGCCGAGAATGCGGACCTCTCGTCGCCGGAATTTCCCTGGACTCTCGCGGACGTAAACCAGCGTCCGGCCCTGGAAAGACAGGACGGAACCGAGCGGGACGGCCACTGCGGAGTCTCGTGGATTCTCGTGGAGTCCCATCAGCGCCCGGACGCGGAGGCCGGGGCGCCAGGGCGTCTCGCCGGCATCGGCCTCGGTGCCGGGGCGGTTCGCGGAGGTTTCGAACCAGTAGCCGACGAGTTGCGAGGCGGCGTCGACCCGAGGCGCGGGACCGACCGGCACGGCCTCGACGGTTGCCGAACCGCTCGCGATCGACTCCACGCGAACCGGCCCCAGAGGCCCGGCCGCCAGCCGTTCCGGCGGGAGATCCAGCCGGATCAGGGCGTGTCGGAAGTCGACGAGCTGAGCCACCGCGCCACCGGCCTCGATCGACATCCCCGGTCGCGCGTGGACCTCGGTGACCTCGCCATCGCCCGGCGACACAATCGGCTGGCTGAACGTGGTCGTCTCTCGATGGCCGGGGCGATCGATCTCGTCGAGCGCTCGCGCCCAGAGGTCGACGGCTGCCGCCGCGATCGCAAGCTGTGTCTCGGCCTCGGCCAGCACGACGCGCGCGTCGTCGAGCTGTTGACCCGGGACGATCTGCGATTTCGAGACGCTCTCGATCCGCCGGACTCGTTCGCGGTTCAGTTCCACGACCTTGTCGGCGCCTTGCTTCCGCAGACGGGCCTGGTTCAGGTTGTCCTGGAGCGTGAGCCGATCCTGAGGCGCGACGCGGTCGTCGATCCAGCCGAGAACCTGCCCGGCGCGGACGCGGTTTCCCGGCGACGGCCAGGGTGTCGAGGGGTCGGCCCGGAGCATCCCGGCGGACGTTGATCGGACCTCGACGGTGGCGCGCGGGTCGGCGATCACCTCGCCGTGGACGGTGACCCGGTCGATCCAGGTTGCGGCCTTTGCCGGCGCCTCGACCAGGCCGTATCGTTCGGCGGCCTCGGTGCCCAGCTCGACCTCGCCATCGCGAACTCGCCGTGGGGTCGCGATGGTCTCCTGGTCTCCCTCAAGCTCGCGCTCGGCGCGCATCTCCTCGTGGACGATCCAGGCGACCGCGAGCCCTCCCGCGATCATCCCCAGCGCCGCAGTCCATTTCCCCAGGGCCAGCAGCCACCGCCGGAACATCGTCCCTCCTCCCGAACCTCGACAATCTCGGTCGCGATTTTAACCGAAATTCCGAGGAGTCACCATGAAGGCAGGCCTTCTTATTGCGGCCCGGTGATGGCCCCCTGGAGTGCGCCGGGAAGGGTGCTGGTGGTGTTGGTTTGCTGCTGCTGCGAGAACTGAAGGAGCACGCCGCCGAGCCCCGCCGGGACACCCGGTGTCGCCTGGAGCGCCGTGCCGATCTCGGTTGGGTTTAGCCCGCCGACCAGGCCCAGGCCGTCGATTTCGATGCCGAGCTTGCGGAGCGAGGTCATCGCGTCGAGGTACGAGGATCGCGTCTGGCGGTCGAGATCCTCGGCATCGCGGACGCGGAGGAAGTCGAACCCGGACTGTCCCGCGCGGAACGCCTGCGAGGTCAGCTCGACGTTCTCTCGGGTTCGTGGGAGGATCTCGCGCAGGTGCTCGACCTGGTTTCGAGCCGACTGGTACTGCTGGAACGTGGCCGCGAGCTGATCGGCCAGCGCGAGCTCCAGCCGTCGGTATTCCTGCTGCTGCTGGCGGAGCATTCCCTCGGCGTTGATGATCCCGCCCCGGTTGCGGTTGAACATCGGAATCGGAGCCGAGACCAGCGTACTGACCTGGTTGAAGTTCCGGACGTAATCGCGCTGGATGACCGTCTGGACGTTGACGTTTGGGATCACCAGCCGCTTCTGAAGCTGCAATTCCAGCTCGGCCTCGCGGACCTGCGCCGCCTGAGCGCGGAGGACCGGGCTTTCGGCGAGCAGTCGGCGGAGCGACTCATCCCAGTCGAGCTCGGGGGGCACGGCGTCGGGCTCATCCGGGAGAGTGACCGGCGCGAGCTTCGGGACGCCCACCACGTTCGCCAGTTGCCGCCAGGCGGCTCGCAGGCGGAGTTCGGCATCCTTCTTCGCGGCGCGGACGGCGCTGAGGTGGATCTCGGCCTGAAGGACGTCGGGGCGCGAGGCCTGGCGGGCCTCGATCAGACGGTTGAGGACCTTCAGATCATCCTCGGCGAGCCGTTCCAATCCGGCGGCGATCTCGGACGCTTGCTGGGCGCCCAGGGCTTCGTAATAGCGGGCGCGGACGTCGTTGCGTACCCGGCCGATCTGCGCTTCGAGTTGCAGGCATCGCCATCGAATCTCGACCTTCTCGGCCTGGCCGACGATCCGGAGCTTCCCCGCGGTGACGATGTCCTGGCTGATGAAGGCGCCCTGCGTGGCGCCCTGCGAGGGCCGAGAGGGCGTCGACTGGACCCATCCGGCGGTCGGGTTTGGATAGCGGGTAAGCTGGCGAAGCAGGCCCTGTTGCTGAAGGATCAGCGCCTCGGCGGCCCGGATCGTCGGGTTGTGCGCGAGGGCCATTTGCTCCAGCTCATCGAGCGTGGTCGCGGCCGTTGGAGCGTCGGCGGGAGCGACGGCGCGGGCGATCGTTTGTCGATGCGCCGGCTCGTCGGCGCGCGTCGGCAGAGCCAGACTGAGGATCGCCGCTGTCCAGGACGTGAGGATCAGGGCAAGCCGGATCTGCATGGGCTCTCTCCTCGGGGCGCGATCGGATCACCCGCCAAGCGGGAGCGTGAGCGCCGGTCCGGCGAACCTCTCGCCCGACTCCTGGAGCGCGAAAAGCACTTCGAGGAACGACAGGATGGCCCGCGATCGGACGTCCTGGGGAGCGATGTAGAACCAGTAGCCGCGATACTCGACGGCGACCTCAGCGTCCTTCGGCCGGTGCTTTTGCGAGGCGATGAAGAAGTTGCCGGCGGTGATCCGTGTCCAGTCGAACGGGCGGCCGTCAGGGCCTGGGGTCATCGGCACCACTCCCGACCGGACATGCTCCTCGGGAACGCAGACACCTTTCGACAGGAAGGTCATGATCTGGAGGACCGATCGCATGTTGAGGTAGATGGTGCCGCGGTCGTGGTCGTCGAGGGGTTTGGGCGGCCCCGAGGAGGTCTCGTCGCTCAGCTCCGATCGGATGCGGTAACGATCGAGGCCGGGGGTCAGGTGGAAGATCCGGGCGAACTCGGCCATCTCGTGCGAGTTAACGAACGGGGCTCGGATCTTGAGGAATAGATCTTTCTGGCGACGGACCAGAGCCATTCGGCCGTTGCCCTGCGACCGGAAGGCGTAGCCCTTGGTGGCGGCATCGAGGAGGTGCCCGCCGTCGACGGCGTCCTTGTCGATCGGGTCGGACATGTCGTCGGAGAGGTCGGTCGTCCCGATCGCCAGCTCGGTTCCCTCGCGATCGCGGAGCGCCTCAAGGAGGCGGATACCGCGGAGGAATTCGGCGTTGTCGTCGGAGACGGTGGGCGTCAACGTGGTGGCCCGGGGTGCGTTAGGAACGTCGTTGAGGTCGTTGATCGTGAGAAGGAGGAGCTGCTCAATGCTTGCCCCAGCGTTGATCACGCTGAAGAGGTCGGCCGAGAGCGGGGTCAACAGCGCCTTGGCGATCTCGCGGCCCTCGCGGGGGTGGTAGTTGATCGTCGGGGTATCGCGAGCCCAGCCGCCGGCGACCCCGAAATTGGTCTGGCTACCGCTCGGGCCGGGGTCGCTGCCGCCGGCTGCCAGCTCGAACTGGCTGATGATCGTCGGCAGGTCGATGAAGACCGGCGAGTCGGCGTAGCGAAGCCGGACAAGGTTCATCAGGAGCTGCTGATCGTTCGTCTCGCGAACGACCTCGTTGTATCGCATCCGGGTGAACCGAACCGCGCCGGGGCCGAGGCAGCCGCTGAGGGCCGCCCAGGCGGCCAGCAGGACCAGCGCCCGCCCGATCCGCCGACGCCTCCGCGCCGATCGCCGGCCCCGCTCTTGCATCGTGATCCACCAAGATCGCCTTGCCCCGACGCCTCCGCGCTGGGGCCTCCTTGCTCCGACACTCCTCCTCTTCTATCGTCGGCGCGACCCGTTGACTTGATCCTCTCTGTGCGACCGGCAGAGTTGCAGCGGCTTGCAACATCACCCCGAGGCGTTCATCATGACCGGATAGACCCGGGCTCTCGGGTTAGAAAACCGTCCCAGCCACCAGGAGAATCCTCGTGAGGACCGCCCTCGTTTCGATCGCCCTGTTCGCCCTGGCTGTCTCGTTCGCCGTCGACGCCGTCGCCCGATTGGCCGACCACTCCGACGCGAAACTGGCGCACATGGTCTTCTTCTCACTCAAGGATCGCTCGAAGGAGTCGCGCGAGCGCTTCATCGCCTCGTGCGAAAAGTACCTCTCCGACCACGAGGGGGCCGTCTATTTCTCGGTCGGCACCATCGCCGAGGACGCCGACGTTCAGGAGCCGGTGAGTGTCAAGGACTTCGACGTCGCCCTGCACGTCGTCTTCGAGAACAAGGCGGCGAAGGCGAAGTACCTGGTGAGCGAGCGGCACAAGAAGTTCGTGGACGAGAACCGGGCCGAGTTCGCCGGCGTCCGGGTCTTCGACTCATTCCTGGAGCCGGCGAAGGCATCGAAGTAAGTCCCGAGCGATCGCGCGACCCGGGCCGCTTCGACCCGGGATCGTCGCGTCGCGACGCCTCAGCTCAGGAGTCACCGTTATGAGCGCCCGACGAGACAGGAGGAAGCTACCGAAGCGGATGTTCCGGCGGGAACTGGTCTCGCCGCCGAAGCTCCCGCCCGGGACATCGGTCGTCTGCCCGAAGCCCGGCCAGCAGAAGATGTCGGAGGTCCTCGAGGATTTGATCGAGCCCTACCGGGAACTGGCGGTCGACGAGCGATCGTTTCGGATGCTGCTCAACATGGGGATGCTGGCCTGGAACGTCAGCGAGTTGCCCGAGCAGGAGCGCGAGCCCACCATCGACCGGCTCCTCTCCGAATCCATGTTCGGCGTCCATCCTGAGGACTGGCTCCCCGCGAAGGTGCTCGTCCAATCCCTGGTCCGGCGGAAGCTCGAATTCTTCGCGGACAACCATCGGCTGATCTATTCGTACCAGTTGACCGACCGGGGCGACGATTACCACCTTTCCGTCGCCTCGACGCTCTAATCGGACTGCCACGATCCGGCCAGGCCAGGCTGTAACGGCTCGTCGACAGACTCATCCCCGATCGTGGTGGTGCCATTGTCGGCCTAACACGACTCGTCCGGAATCTCGACGTAGCCGGACGTGTCGTCGAATTTTCTCCTATCCTGCCCCGCGAGAGCAGTTTAGGACGAGAAAGAAATCTCGGGATGATTTGATCCTTCGAAGGCTGCGTGCCATAATCTGGCGAGGTCGCTCATCAACTCGCCGCCATCCCTGATCGCGAGGGATCCCCCCTGGACGGACGGGGCGCAGGGCCCCGAGACGGCGGGGCGACCCGCCATCGACGCAGGACACGCCTATCGCCCTTCGAGGAGCCTCCGATGACCGAGACCACTCCCAGAATCCGCAGCCAGGCCGTCATCACCGATCGACTCGGTCTCCATCTCCGGCCCGCGAGCCAGCTTGTGGGCCTCGCGCGAACGTTCCGGTCGGACATCCGGATTCTCTGCAAGGGGGCCACCGCCGACGCCAAAAGCCTGCTCGAATTGCTGGTCCTCGCCATCGGGTGCGGGACGACCGTCGAACTGGTCGCCCACGGACCGGACGCCGAGCAGGCCGTCTTTGCCCTGATCGATCTGATCAACCCGTCGGCCGATTGCGCGGTCGCCGCCTGAGCTGAGTCCACCCTCCGGAATGGCAGGACCCGACCTCACGGGCCCCTGCCTGTCGATCGAGCATCGATGCTTTTCGATTTTGCCATCTCGATCGATGCCTGGCCTCGATCCCCTGGAATTTGCTTGAGTCGCAAATCTTCTTTACGCCAGGAATTGCGGGATATCCTCGCGTCGGTCGACCGCGAGTGCGAACCAGTGGCCGGGGATTTGCATCTAGGGGAGCAGCGATTCCGGGCGGCTGGATCCGAGTGGTCGGATCGAGGCTGTCCCCGTTGGAGGAGACGAGGTCGAAGGTCATGGGCAGCCTGCACGAGAAAACCGATCGGATCGAGGCTCTTCGCGGCCTCATCGAGCGGCTCAGCGCCCCGGACCTGACCCTCAACGAGGCGAAGGACCTGCGGGAGCGGATGACCGCGCTTCTGAATCGCGACGACCCCTCCCCGGCGGTTGGGGTGCCGTCCCTCGAGATCGGCGATCACCCATCCCTGAATTTCTGGGCGCCCGAGATGTCGATGCGGTGCGCCGGGTGAATCACGGCCCAGGATCGGCCCGGTTACAGGATCGCGTGGAGAACCTCACCCCGGCTGATCGGGTGGGGGCGGCCGAGCGGGTCGTGATACTCGGTCTCGGGAGCGTGCCCGAGGCAGTGGAAGATCGTCGCGGAGAGGTCCTCGGGTCGCACGCGTCCCTCGGCGGGATGGGCCCCGATCCGGTCCGATGATCCGTAGACCTGACCGCCCCGGACGCCGCCGCCAGCCATCGTCACCGAGAAGACCGAGCCCCAGTGGTTCCGACCGCCGCCAGCGTCCAGCCGGGGCGATCGGCCGAACTCGGCCATGCAGACCACCAGCGTCTCGTCGAGGAGCCCGCGACGATGCAGGTCTTCCAGGAGAGCGGAATAGGCGCGATCGGTCGGCGGCACGAGGACGTTCTTGAGCCGGGCGGATTCCTGGGTATGGCTGTCCCAGCAGGGATTGGCGGGCGGCTCGTCGGGACCTCGATACCAGTTGACCTGCACCAGTCGGACCCCGGCTTCCACCAGTCGGCGGGCCAGCAGCACGCCACGGCCGAATGGCGAATCGCCGTACCGTTCTCGATTGGCCTCCGGCTCGTCTTCCAGGTGAAACGCCCTGCGTGACTGAGGGGAGCCGAGCAGGTCGAAAGCCTGGCGGGCCTGCTGGTCAAACGCCTCGGCGCCCGGCCCACGGTCGAGGGCGTCGAGCCGGCGCGGGAGGTCGTCGAGGAGGTGTCGCCGACGCCCCAATCGGGCCTGGTCGATCTCGGCGGGCAGGGTGATCTCCTGGAAGGTCTCGCCCTCGCGGGAGAGTCGGGCGTTGAGCAGCCAGGGGTCGGCGGCGCGGCCCAGAAACCCCGCATCCTGACCCGGCCAGACGCTCCCATCGGTGTTGAAGATCCGGTGCGGGAGCGTGACCGCGGGCGGGACGGCGCCGCCGGCCTTGCTGATCTTGCGGACGACCGCGCCCAGGCTGGGGATGTCGTTCGGCGGGCCCGGATTGGCGTTCTCAAAGTTCATCGGCCGGTGCGGCTGGCCCGTCAGCATGTAATAGCCGCTGGACGAGTGGGCGTTGTCGCCGGTCGAGACGGCCCGCAGAATGCAGATCTTGTCCGCGACGAGGGCCGTTTGGGGCATCAACTCGGAGATCGAGAGGCCAGGCACCGTCGTGGCGATCGGACCAAAATCTCCCCGAACCTCGGCCGGGGCGTCGGGCTTGGGGTCCCAGGTCGAGTGCTGGGGCGGACCGCCCATCAGGAAGAGCAGGATGCACGACCGGGCCCGGCCGAACGACGAGCCGACCGCCGTCGAGCCCTCCGCCGCGCCGGCCGATCGGAGAAGGTCGGAGAGGTTCAGCCCCGCGCCGAGGAGCCCGAGGCCGCCGATCCGGAGCACCTCTCGGCGGCTCCGGCCGTCGCAAAGCCTTGCGCCGGGTCCGAGCAAATGGAGCATGCGAGCCTCGCGACGTCGGTGACCAGAGGAGGGCGACGAACAATTGTTGAACCAGGGTTGACTCTAGCGAGACGGGCGCTTCGCTTCAAGGGTTCATTGGTGCGGCCCCATGATCGACCGTGGCCGGATCGTGGGGATGAACCGACTCTCGCCGGTCGGTTAGGATGGGTTCTGGACGAGGAGGATCGAATCGGCGGTTTCTGCGATCCAATAATGGGGAGGTCCAAGATGCGGCCGAATCGAGCAGATCGGCGGATGCATCCTTTCCGGCTCGGGTTCCCACTACTGGCCCTGGTGCTTGTCGCCGGATTTTCCTGCGCCCGGTGGTCGGCACCGGCCGAGACGAGGCCCATCGCCGTGACGCCGGACATGAAGGCCCTCGCCAAGGACAGCAACCGCTTCGCCCTGGACCTTTACGGCCAGCTTCGGACCGGGCCGGGTGGCAACCTGTTCTTCTCGCCGTCGAGCGTCTCGACCGCGCTGGCGATGGTCTACGCCGGGGCCGAGGGTCAAACGGCCGAGCAGATGGCGAAGGTGCTCCACTTCCGCCGACCCGCGGAGCGACTCCATCCGGTCTTCGGGGACCTGCGACGATCCTGGAACGTCGGAGACAGCGGGCGGGGCTATCGTCTGAGCGTGGCCGACCGGCTCTGGGGCCAGGCCGGCTTCCACTTCCTGCCCGGCTTCCTGGCCGTCACCCGCGAACAATATGGCGCCGAGTTGGCGCAGGTTGACTTCAAAGGCCAGGTCGAGGACGTCCGCCGTCAGATCAACGCCTGGGTCGAGGATCAGACGGAGGGGAAGATTCGCGACCTCATCCCCGCGGGTGCTCTCGACGCGAAGACCCGGCTGGTCTTGACGGACGCCGTCTACTTCAAGGGCATCTGGACCGAGCCGTTCCGGAAGGAGTCGACCCAGGTGGCTCCCTTCCATATCTCCGCGAACCGGAAGACCGACGTCCCCCTGATGTTCCGGACGGACCACTACCGCTTCTGGGCGGGCGACGGCCTGAAGGCGCTGGAGTTGCCTTATGGAGAGGGCGACCTGTCGATGCTCGTTCTGCTGCCCGATGGCGTGGAGGGGCTCTCGGCCCTCGAGGACCGGCTGACTGGCGAGAACCTGTCTCGATGGCTGTCAAGTCTTCGGACTCGGGAGGTCCGCGTCTACCTGCCTCGGTTCACGCTGACCTCGGAGTTCCAGCTTGCGGATGTGCTCAGGGCGATGGGAATGACCC
>DAHZZC010000542.1 GCA_027435495.1 Planctomycetales bacterium | reverse complement strand
GAACTGCCCCTATCACGCGTACGTTACGGCGGCGCTTCGTCATCACCCGGGGATCGTCGCGTTGCACGGTCCGAGCCTGGCGAGTCTCCCTCTCGATGCGGGCCTGCTCGATCAGGCCGAGGCGGTGATCGTACCGTCGTCGAGTTGGGCCACGTCGCTGCGCCAGCGGTTCACGGATCATCGCGGCGAGGTCACGGTGATCGGGATTGGTGAGTCCGCGTCCGATGACGACTGGGCGGCCGTGGGCGATGCCTACGAGACCATCATCGAGCGGGCCGCGGCCCACCGTACCCGAACGCGGCGCGACCGATCGCCGGCGCGGCCCAGGCTGCGATCCGCGACCTTGAGCCGATCCCTCCCGTTCACCTCTCCACAGGGACCGTCCACTCGCTCGCCGGGCCACGTTGTCGGCCGCGGCCTCAAAGCGGACCATTTCTCATCCTTCAGTTCGCCCGGTGGTGAATCATGAATCGTATGATCCGGAAAATGATCCGCCCCTTCTGGCGGATGTCGGGCCCGATCCGTCGGCCCCTCGTCAGCAGGTTCGACGAGCATGTCCTCGGGCTGCTCCGCCAGAGTCAGCCGCCGATGCCGCCTGGCCCCCCAGCCGACCTCGACCTGGTGCTGAACAGCGTCGTCCGCGAGCTGGCCCGGCTCCGTGCCCAGGTTGAGACGCTCCAGAGTCAGATGGATTCCCTCGAGTCGTCGGACCGGGACCACGACAACGAATGCGACGCATGCCGGCTCTCCGTCGTCGCGGACATCGGCTGATCGGATTCGGTGAGGGCCACGCGCGAAAAAAGGCCGGGGGCATGCTGTTCCCCCGGCCCTTGATCGGATGGTCGTTGGCGGCAATCAGAATCGCGGATTACGCCAGACCTGGGTCCCGTCCACGTAGGTCATGGCTTCCAGCGAG
This sequence comes from Planctomycetales bacterium, assembly GCA_027435495.1. Taxonomy (GTDB): domain Bacteria; phylum Planctomycetota; class Planctomycetia; order Isosphaerales; family Isosphaeraceae; genus JAKAUH01. Next base: position 9,962 of record DAHZZC010000542.1, on the reverse strand, counting down.
GCGACGGACGGAATGTAGCGGAAGCGGGTCGGTTTTTCGTTTTCCAGAATCCAGCCGTGGCGGAAGAACAGGTCGATCAGGTCGCCGTCGATCTTCCGCGAGTGCAGGCCAATAACCAGCCAGCGGACGCGCTCATTGAGCTTCTCGATCGAGGCGGCGCAGAGCTCGCCCTCTCCTCCCTGCACGTCGATGTGGACCAGGTCCCATAAGGGCTCGCGGTCCAGAACGCTGTCGAAGGCCAGCATCTCGACGTCGATGTGCTCATCGAAGACCAGACCACGGTAATCCGAGTCATTGGCGTCGGGGGCGAAGCCGCCGTCCTCGCCGGAGCAGGCAAGTGGACGGCCGCCCCAGTCGGCGCTGGGGGCGGCCATCTTGGGCCAGCGGGCGCGGCCGGGCCGGACACCGATCACCGCGTTGGCCAGGCGATGGGCCGTCGGATCGAAGCCGTTGTCACGAAAATGTGTTTGCATGTAATCGAAGTGTTCGGGATCGCCCTCAATGCCGTGGAGGCGGATCTCGGAGATGCCGCGTCGCCGTGCGGCGGTCCCGCCGCTAATCAGCCAGGGGCCCCAGCCGGCGCCTAGTTCCAGGGCGACGTAGCGATCCTTCGCGGTCAGGACGCTCTTCAGCAGGCCGACGTACTCGATCGTCTCGGCATGGAACCAGTCGCCGACCGGCACCGGCGTGCCGAAGACCTGGCCGTCGAACTGGGCAAAGGGGGTCGCGTAGGCCACGCGCGTCCAGACACCGAGGAAGTCGGCGATGAACCCTGGCCGGGGGTGGTTTGGCACGGGGGGGAACGGCTCGAAGACCGACAGGTCCTCGTCGGAGTAGCCTCGATACCACTGGCTCTCCGGCGGCGCGGGCGCCGAGACGATCTCGGCGGAATCGCTCCCCTCCGCGGGGACGCCCGGGTCTCGCCGCCAGCGGCCGGACAATCGGCGATGGATCGTCGAGGCGATCCCGGTCATCTTGGACTCGATTGACATTGGGCATCCTTCCCATTCAATCGCGAGATTGGTAGGAATCTATCGAGGAACGGCTACCGATTTCGGGCGCATGCTGCGTCCCGAATCGACCTGATAACAGACCCGTCCAGTCTTGTCCAGTTTAACCTCGGCCGATCCCCTCCCACCCCGCGCCGATCGTTCGTCGCCGGGAGAAACCGCGAGCAACGGCGGGATTCAGGCGTCCGGTAGGGAGACCCGCAGAGCGGGTTGTGCGTGTCGGATCATCCACTTCCCCATCGCCGCGAGTCGCGGTGCCCGGGTCGACAGCCGGCGCAGGCCGCGGGCCACCTCGATGGCGATGGGTCCCAGATCGCGGAAGGGGGCCAGTTCGGCGGTGGCGTCGTCGAGCCGGGACCGAGCGGCGTGAAGGGCCGCCTGCGATTCCTCCCACTCCCTACGCAGTGCCGCCAGGGCATTCCGGGTCTCGTCGAGGCCGGCCTGCGCGCGGCCGCAGGCCGCCTCGACATCGTCCAGCGATCGGCGAGCCCGTTCGAGATCCGCGCGCAGTCCGTCGATCTGGCCGCGGTAACCGTCGATCTGACTCCGATACTCGTGGATCTCGAAATCGTCGAAGACGTTCGCCGGCACGGCGAGCCGGGGGATCAACTCGCGATCCTCGGCTCGAACATAGTAGCGATTGAGGCCGTCGAAGAAGGCGAAGAGGTAATCGGCCGCGAGCAGGATCGGCTCCCACTCCTCGTGGCAGGGGATGTTCGTACTCGGCCGGGTGGCCTCGACCAGCACAACCCTCGGTCGATAGCGGCCCCAGTCGGCCCCGGCCAGGACCTCGCGTTCAAAGCTCTCGACGTCGACCTTGAGGAAGTCGATCGTCCGGTCAACGTGCCGCTCGCAGACGCTTGCCAGAGTCGTGACGGGAATCTCGTGGTCGACAATCGCGAACCCGCTCTGTCGCAAGCCCTCCGCCTGCTCGTCGGAGAAGGTTGACAGCTCGGCGAGGCCAATGCATTCATGAAAATTGAGCGTCCCCTCGCGGTCGGAAAGCCCCACGCAGAGGTTGACGTCGCGCGGCCGGTCCTGGGCCAGAGCCTCATACATCGTCGGGAGCGGCTCGATGTTGATCCCGTCCCAGCCGCGCTCGTAAAAGTGCTTTGTGACCGAATGCGTCACGGGGTCGCAGGCCCCGACGTCGATGTAGAGACCGCGGGAGGAGTCGGAGAAGACGCGATGAAGGAGTACGTCCTCCCGGTTTTGGGCGTATGAGATAATCGCCATGCGTTTCCCTTCTCCCACGAAGCCGGGTTGGAGCGTGTGGGCCGCCGCGGTGTCGCCGGTCATCGCGACGCGGTGGATTCCTGGCCCGATGGTATCACCCCGCTGTCGACAGAGGCGGGCCCGAGAAAAAGGGGTTATTTCGGCCGGCCCCCAAAGCGGCGACGAGGCAAGCCGATTTTCCTACCAGGAATCCCGACAGGGGTCAATTTCAAACCCATCGTTCTGTCGTCCCATTGTCCTCATGTCCTCCTGTCCTCCACGCTGGGGCGTCCGTTCCTCGACCCGATGGGCGTCCGAGGGAGTTCTTGCATGCGGCCGTTCGCATCGCGAATGGCGGACTGGTATCATCTCCGCCTCGCTGCGTGGCGACCCAACCGATGGGTCAGCTTCCGTTTCGCGTTCGATTCGAGAACCGCCACCCGCCGAAGGCTCAGGCCCAAAGCCCGAGCAGCCGCTCCAGGGTTGCCCGCCAGCTCGCCAGAGCCACTTCCGAATCGGGTTCAAGGACAGCCGGCGGTTCCTCGCCCGACGAAAACGCCGGACGCGGGCGATCGAGCCGGAGGCTCGCGACCGGCACTCCCTCGGCGACGATCCGGCGGTCGGCGGTCGCGACGATCAGCCCCTGGCAGAGGCTCCGACGCGATCGTGCCACGCAACGCGGGGCAAGCTGGTCCTCGTCGATCGCCTCGGTCAACGCGGTCCCATTGGCGATCACCTCGCTGAGGACCATCTCCACCAGGGCCCGCTCGGCGGCCATCGGCTCGGCCTCGCCCTGGCGGACGAAGAGGAATTCGAAGACGATCGCCTCGTCGCTCAGCCACTCGGTGAGCCGATGAAGCAGCGCCACCAGAAGTCCCAGCGCGAGCACCACGCGCTGGCGCGGCAGCTCGACGTCCTTGACGCGCGCGAGGGCCAGGTCGGGGTAGAGGGCGATCGCGAACGTCCGGCGGCGGCGGAGGAACCGGTTCTCGTCGCGCGAGTAGTAGAGCAGTTCGTCGCGGAGGAACTTGATGTCGAAGAGGTCGGGCCGCTCGTCGGGCTCCATGAAGGCGAGCTGCGAATGGAGGAGGCTTTCGATGCTCCCTCGGGTCGAGATCGAGGAGAAGCCGCCGACCGGGTAGGCGTCCTCGTCGAGGATGCGGGTGGCGACGTCGTGACGCCGGACCGGAAGCCTGGGGCGCCTGGCGGGGACGTCCGCCTCAAATTCGGCCGCGGCTTGCAGGACCTGCCTCAACCCGACGCGCTCGCCGAAGGCCGCCAGTGCGGTCCCGTGCTCCAGCTCGAAGACGTCCTCCGGCCCGAGGGCCTCGTGCATCTCGCGGATCGCTTCGACCCACCGCTCATAAAGCGCAGGCAGGACCGGCATCGGGCCGTCGCGGGCGAACGATTCCCAGCCGGCGGCCAGCAATTCCTCCGGCGAGACCTCCAGCGCCGACTTCAGAGCGGCGGGGTTGAGCAGCACCCCGCCGAGTCCGGCGCGTCGGCCAAGCTGGTCCAGGACGAACGCGAGGCCCCGGTCGCGGTCACGCCCGCGGTAGCGCGCGAGAGCATCCGAGGCGCGGGCGATGGAGCCGTCGGAGTCGAGCTTGCCGAGGAGGAGGTCCTCGTAGCGCCTCGCCAGCCCGGGCGGCCAGCCGGGCACGTCGGGCATCGTTCGGCCGGCAGCACCGGACTCCGTTCCAAGGACCAGATGCCCGATGTCGGCGACGATTCCGACCGGCGGGATCGGCTCGCCGCCGGAGCCGGCTTCGAGCGCCCACCGGAGCGCCAGGCCGACCCTCGCCGCCGAGGGCGCGGCAAGGCGCTGGAGCCAGAGCCCTTGCGCCAGGAATCGGCGGGCCTCCGCGGCGTCGTGGATCTCGTGGATGCTCACCGGGCCGGACTCCTCACGGATCAATGGTCGCCGAGTAGCGAGGGCACCTTCTCGCGAAGGAGCGCCATCTCCTGGTGCGTTTCGCCCAGGTAGGCAAGGAGCCGCAGGTCGTCGCGTCCCACGACGCCGCCGGAGAACAGCCAGGCACGGATGCGGAGCATTTTGTAGAGCTTGACGAGTTTCCGGTCGCTGACGAAGATCCGATCCTCGCGGACGAGGGTCTTGATCAGCCGCTGGAACTCGCGGAACTCCTCGGCCGGGAAGAACGCCGCGCGATCGGCCGAGGCGCCCTGGCCGTCGTCCTCGCCGTTGGCCCTGGCGCGGGCGAACTGCAAGGTCAGGTAGCGGTTGGCTTTGAGCAGGTCGTCGAGCGAGCAATGGCCCTCGGCCCAGGGCTTCTGGTTCAGGCCCTTGTAAGCCTCGCCGCGGACGCCGGCGTCGATCAGTTCCTCGAAATGGTTGTCCTGCACCGAGAGGCTCTCGGCCTTCAGCACGAACCGGTCCTTCAGTGCGGCCAGCTCGCCCTGCTCGGGGACCTCGTTGGTCGCGGCGAAGAGGACCCGGAGCCGGACGGCCTGTGGGACGCCGTCCTGGTAGAACTTCCGCTCGTTGACGATCGTCAGCAGGATGTTCAGGATCGCCGAGTTCGACTTGAAGATCTCGTCGAGGAAGGCCAGTCGAGCGGTCGGCAGCTTCCCCTGCTCGCGGCGGATGTAGCGCCCCTCGCGCAACCGGTTGATGTCGATCGGCCCGATCACCTCGGAGGGTTCGGTAAAACGCGTGAGCATGTACTCGAAATAATCGTCGTCGGCGAGTCCGAGGGCGTCCTTGAACTTGAGGACGAGGTCGCTCTTGGCGGTCCCCGGCGGGCCGACCAGCAGGAGCGGTTCCTGCGCCACCGCCGCGACGACCATCAGGTCGATCAGCTCCTGCTTGGCGACGAGGAAACGCCCGAGTGAGACGCGGAATCGATTGATCCGTCCGCGCAGGGCCTCGGCCTCGTCGCGGAGTTCCTCGTACGCCCAGTCCTCGGCGGGAATCGTTCTGGCGGTCGCCATGTTCAGGGCCTTTCATCCAGATCCATGATCGCGATCTCACCGCTCTCGCCGCCGACGGCGACCGTCATGCCGTCGGGAGCGAGGGCCATGCAGTGGAGCGGCCCAATCCCGGGATCGAGGCAAGACCGCTCGAAGGACTCGCGGGCGTCCCAGATCCGGAGCGTCCCGTCGAGTGAGGCGGTGATAATCGTCCGGTCATCGGGGGCGAATGCCAGCGATTGGACAGCCCGCGTGTGGCCGAGTAGCCGCCGGCGCTTCGAGACGATGGGGAGCTTGTCCTCGGAGTGCTGATAGTCCCAGAAGTCGACGACGTTTCCGATGGACGCGGCCAGGGTCGTGCCGTCGGGGGAGAAGGCGACACGACGTACCGGATCCTCGCTGCCGGCCCGGACTTCCACCATACGTGATCGCCGAAGGTGCCGATCGCGGGCGACCCGATCGCTCTCTCGGAGGTGTTCCCAGGGGACCGGGTACGGCCAGAACACGATCATGCCGCGAGAGGTCCCCAGGGCGATGGTGCGGCCGTCGGAAGAGTAGGTCGCCGTGAGTGTGTCATTGTCGCTCAGGTCCAGTGAGTCGATGCGCGGAGCGGGGTCATGCTGTTGTCGGTTCCTCCTGAACCCCGAGACGTGCCAGAGGATCGCCCGCGACGCCGAGCGGGGGACGGCGCCCGCGCTCACGATATACTGCCCGTCGGGCGAGAAGGCGATCGAGGAGACTCCAGGGTCCCACGTGTCTCGGGAGGTCGTCCCGGTGAGGGGCCCGTCCCGCAGGCCATTACGATCGCAGACGACCACAGCCGGAAGGCCCGTCGCCAGCGCCAGGAGCCGGCCGTTGGGGCTGAATGCCAGATCCTCGATCGACGGAAAGTCGTGACGGACGTCCGCTCGCCGCTCGCCCGACACCGGATCCCAGATGCGGAGCGCCTGGTCGTCCCCGCCGGAGACGAGCATTGCGCCATCGGGGGAGTAGCCGAGGGCCCGGACACGGCGTTTGTGTGCGGTCCACTGGATCATGGCCCCTCCCCGAGCGCCGTGCGGACCTCGCGGTGGATGCGGCGACGGACGAAATACTCGTCGTCTTCGAGCCAGCGCCGGCCGGACTCGCCGAGCGCGAAATCGTCGCTGGCGAGGGCCAGGACGACCGCCTCGACCAGGGCGAGCCGCGCGGCCGAGTAGTGCGAGACCACCGTATAGGTGTCGTGGACCCGCTCCAGTTGGCTGCAAAGCTCGGCGAGCCGGGGCAGTGCTTCGGCCGGGGGCGCCTGGCCGAGCGTTCCGGCGTAGGCGACGGCCAGCGCCGTCTGGTCGATCGGCGGAAGGTCGCCGCGCAGGAGCAGGGCGCGCGCCTCGTCCAGCACCGGCCGGGCGCGGTCGGCCTGGCCGAAGTGATACCACCCCGCAGCGACGTGCAGCAGGAGCCGGAGCGATTTCGACCAGCCGATCGCCCCGGGCCCCGTCGGCTCGCCGGCGCCGACAAGGGCACCGTCCGGGCCGACTCCCCTGCCCTTCAGGATCAGGTCGGCCATCCGGCCGAGCAGCCGGTCAATCTCGTCGCGGAGGCCCAGCTTGCGCAGGCCACGGAACGCCTGGCCCAGCAGCGGCTCGAGATCCGCGGCTGAGCGCTCGTCGGCCCTGGCCAGCAGATCCTCGAACCGCCCGACGTATTCCCGGACGTGCCCGGGTTGGTCGAAGTGCGCCGACACGTGGATCGCCCGCTCCAGCAGGTCGGCCTGCCGGGGAAGCCGAAAACCGAGCCCGTCGACGGCCGGCAAAACCCGGGCAAAAAGCTCGCGGGCAAACGACTCGCCGAGCCGGAACGAGATCTCCAGCGCCGTCCGCAAAACGTCGGCCGAGACGATCGACCCACGCTCGCCCTCCGGACGAGTCGCGAGGAGGCGGGTTATCCGCTTGGCTAGCTCACCGCGATCGACCAGGTCGACGACCGTCGTCAGCTCGCGAGAGACCACGTCGAGATTCCCGTGCCAGTGCCGGTAGGGGTCGATCTTCTCGTGAGGTTCGAGGATTCTCGATTGCTTGCGCAGGCGATCGATCTTGTACCGATCGGTCTTCGCCTGCTTTTGCTCTGACGAGGTGCCTGACCGTCCCATCGCGTCGAGCTGTTCCATCAGTTCGACGGGGAGCGGGCCGGCGGCGGCCTTTCCCTCGCTTGCCTGCCAGACTCGATGCTCGAAGGCCTTGCCGAGCCAGGAGACCACCGGATCGAACCTTGGGAGCGCGTCGAGGCCAGAGGCGAGGAGTCCGACGGCTGTCTCGACATCGCCCAGCCGGGCCATCCCGTAGGCGAAGATCAAATCGGCGAGCGCGCCGGTGTGCGGGCCGGTCCACGAGCCCGTCCTGAGCCAGGCCCGGGCGGGCTCGTGGAGACGGATCAAATGGTCGCGCGCCAGCCCGGCCCGGTCGCTCGTCGCACTGCCGGCGAACCTGAGGAAATACGGCAAGTCAAGGTCGCGGCTGAGCCCCTTTGCGTGCAGCCGTTCGAGGGCGCGGTCGCGCGCCCGGGCCATCGCCAGCACGTCGCCCCCCGCCAGCTTCGAGAGCGACGACCACGCGATCCAGGTGATCCGGACGGGAGTCGCCCCCTCATGCTGCGCGAGGAAGTGCTGGACCCGGTCGAGCCCGGTCCGGAGCCCGACCGACCAGGTGGTCCGATCGGGGGCGTGGGCGGCCAGCGCCAGGTTCGCGGTCAGTGCGCGGAGGGCGGCAGCGGTCGGCTTCGACTCGGCCAGAAGGCGGTCCGGGGACTCGGGATCGTCGAGCCTGAGGCCCGACGCCTTCGCCTCAGCCCGGGCCCAGGCTTCGAGCGAGTCGACGGGCGGCTCAACTTCTTCCCAGCAGGCATGGGCCCAGCAGACCGCGGCGTCGCCGATGCGGTCGAGCGCGACGTTCAGCGAGGCCATCTCCCGCCAGAGTTCCTGGCGCGGCCAGGCGTCGAGCGGGTCTTCCATCGCCAGGAACCGTCTCTCCGCCTCGCCCAGCCGGCGTGCGGCCTCGTTCGGCTCGATGACCGCCACCTCGGGCAGGGCTTTGACACGGTGCGCGGTCCTCGGGCGCGTGGGCGACCTCGGGACCGTTGGCACAACCGTTGCCGGCTCGGGCACGTCCTCCTCGTCCGCACCCTGCCAACGCCCGCGCCTCGGGCCGCCTTTTGGGTCGTCCTGCTCATCGCCGCAGACGAACGTCTCAAAGTCGAATCGGGCGGATCGGACCCAGGCTTCAAGCGGCCGGTGGTCGCGGTCGAGGACGTAGTCGACCCACTGGTCGAGCGGCCGGAACGACGGGTCGGGCAGGCTCTCGGGCACGAACCCGCCCTCCGGCGCCGGTGTGAGCCAGGTGACCCGCGCCGGGTCGGAGGCGAGTAGCCGCGCGACGGCCTCGCGACGCAGCGGAGGGTGCAGCCGCGTTCTGACCGGCAGGAACAGGTTGGGCAGGCGGAGATATGATCGATAACCGACCCCGTCGAGCACGACCACCGGCGGCGCCTGCTTCGAGGGCCGCGTCCGGACCACCACGGTCGGCTCGCCACCGTCGACGCCCTCCGCCACGGCAAAAGAGAGGCGAGCGACGAGCCGGCCGTCCGCGTGCCGGACCAGTGCGTCGAGCTGTTCGACGGCCCGATCGCGGACGACCCACAATTCGGCCGCCTCGTTCATGGCCCCGCGAGCCAGCCGAAGCGGGACGGTGATCCGGGCGGGATTCGCGACGTCGCGATGTCGAACCTCGGCGGCAGGCAGCCGGAATTCGAGCGCTTCGTAGACGTCGCGGAACGGCCCATCAGCTACAAAATCCCAGCGACGGGGGGGACCCATCCGCACGACCTGGCCCGGCGGCGGACGGAGCCGGTCGAGCATCGGGTGAGTGTAGCCGACCTCGATCCAGAGCCGAGGCGATCGCTCGATGTAGGCACGCGGTCTGCCGAGGCGATCGTCGCGGTCCAGGGCTCGGAGCATCGTGTAATACGGCGGTCCGATCACACGCAAAAGGGCCAGGGCCTCGCCTCGCGTTCCATCAGCTTCCCCGAGCCACCGGAGGCCCTGGCGGTCGTTCCCCAGGCGGAGGATCTCGGCGACCAGCGCGGGGACCAGCCCGCCGGGCAGCTCGAAGACGACGGGTGTCGTCGGACCCGGGGTCGCAGACGAGGGGTCGCGCGTGAGCGGGAGGATCTGCGCCCAGCAAGTCACGTCCTCGCCCGGCCGATCATCGACCGCGGACGGCCGGCACTCGCGCACGCCCAAATGGCGCAGCGCGGCCTTCGCCGGCCTTGGGATGATCCTCGCCGGTCGGACCCTTACCGATCCGTCGGGCTCGAAGACGGCGACGGCCGGCGCCTCGGCGACCTCGGGCGGGACGGCCGCCGAGGTGAGAGCCAGGCGGAGCGTGTCGAGGCTGGAGAACAGCAGGATCATCCACGCCCCTCGGCCTGGGGCCGTCGCTCTTCGGTTTCCGGGCGCGAGGCCGGGGCGGCCGGGTCGGAGACCTCCTGTTCGCGCTCGACCACAATCTGACCCAGCTCCTCCGCCTGGATCAGCCCCCCCTCGATCAGCTTCTGCACCAGCGCACGGTGCTGCTGCTCGTGCTCGTGCGGGAGAGCGTCGCTCTCGGAATGGAGATCGATGATGATATCTTTCTTACCGGTCGCCGGGTCGGTCCGGAGTCGGATCGTCATCTCGGCCATGATGTTTGTCCTCTATTTGGAGTGGGGCGCCACAAGTGAGGCCAGCGCCTTCGCGTCGATCACCTTCTTTTCGACAAGCAGATCGCGCAG
>DAHZZC010000541.1 GCA_027435495.1 Planctomycetales bacterium | reverse complement strand
GCCGGTGATCGCCCGGGTCCAGGGGCCCGCCACAGCGGCCGGGTGTCAGCTCGTTGCCGCCTGCGATCTGGCAGTCGCGGCCGACTCAGCGACGTTCGCAACGCCCGGCGTGAAGATCGGATTGTTCTGCACAACGCCGCTGGTGCCCCTCGTTCGGAGAATCGCGCCCAGGGCCGCGATGGAGATGCTCATGACTGGCGAGCCGATCACGGCGCATCGGGCGATGGAGCTGGGGTTGGTCAATCGGGTGGTCCCCGTCGAGGGACTCGAGGCGGCGGTTCAGTCGTTGACAGATCGAATCGCGTCGATTAGCCCACTGGTGATCGGGATCGGCAAGCGAGCGTTCTACGATCTGGAAGGGCTGGATGAGGCGTCCGCCTACGATCGGGCGGTCCCGATCATGACAGCAAACGCGATGACCAACGACGCTCGGGAGGGAATCTTGGCGTTCCTCGAGAAGCGTCCGCCGCGATGGACCGGGAGTTGAATAAATGCCGGCCGCGAGCGGGGAGAGATCATGAGCGCCTTCACCTCGAAACAAGGCCGGGCAGGCGCGCCGCTGGTTGTCGGCCTGCTGACACTCGGGCTGGTTGTCGCAGCGGTGATGATGCTGAGCGGGGGGCGATCAGCCGGGCTGGCGGACGTTCGCGAGAAGGCCCGCGCCGGGCAGTTTGGCCAGGCGATCGAAGATCTGAAACTTTATCTGCGCGATCATTCAGATGATCCGACGGCCCATTTGCTGATGGGCCAGCTTGCGACCGAGGCCGACGATCCACATCCGTCGATGGCGCTGGAGCACCTGGCCCGGCTGCATCCGAAGGATGCGAAGGAGACTGCCCGGATTCGGTTCCTCGAAGGGAAGGCCGAGTATTTTCGAGAGCGGTACGACCTGGCCGAAGAGCGATGGAAGCACGCGCTGAAGCTCGATCCGGTCGTGGCTGAGGCCGGCTGGGCGCTGATGGATCTGCTCGACAAGGAGGGACGTGTTGAGGAGGCGCACGCGCTGGGGATGAGACTGGTGGAGGTCGAGCCCGATCCACTCGACCGGGCGCGCATCCTGCTGAACGTCGGCCGGCTGGACATCGACGTCGTGAACCCGGCATCCCAGGTTTTGATGTTCCAGGCTCTCTGGAAAGCACATCCGGAGAACCTGCCGATTGGATTGACGGTTGGCCAGGCGCTCGTTCGAGACAGCCGGGGAGCCGATGGGTTGAAGGTGCTGGAAGACGTCCTGCATCGGCATCCTGACTCACCCGAGGCGTGGGATGCCTGGTTGACGGGTCTCTCGGGGGCGTTTCGAGCAGACCGGCTGGCTGGAGAGTTGGCGAAGTTGCCGAGGACGATGGCCGATGACCCGAGGTTCGCCGAGCCTCAAGGGATGGTCGCGCTGGCGGCCAGGGACTGGCCGGGGGCGGTCCGTGCGTTCCGCCGAGCGGCGGAGTTCGAGCCGTTCAACGGCATTCTCTGGTATCGGCTGAGAGGAGCGCTTCGGGCAGTCGGTGACCGCGAGGGACTTGAAAAGGTAGACCGCTGGTACACGTCCTTCGAGGAGGCATTCAAGGCGATGCGACCGGCGTATCAAGAGGCTTTGGCAGTGCCGATGCTGGGGGTTCGGCCCAATCCCGGGCTCTACCACCGGCTGGCCGACCTTCGCGAGCGGATGGGACGTCCAGACGAGGCATTGGCCTGGCACCGAATGGTTCTGCGCGACGCCCCCAACGACACGATCAGCCGTCAGGCGATCGGGCGGCTGAAGCCCGGAACCCGACCCTGAGGCAGAGATCCGGTCCAGGGCCGGCGATCAGGCAATCGAGGATGTGGAGGCTTCGGTCTCTGCGACAGCGTCGGCGTTGGTCCTGTGGTAGTTCGCCCGATAGATCGGGCGGCCTTCGAGTCGGTACTTGCGTTCGAAGTTGGTCAGGTAGTCGAGGTCGTGCTCAGGCGAGTCGGGCTCGAGGGCAGGAAGTTCCTCGAAGCGAGGGTCGGCTGCCATGAGCTCACGGATCACCTGGTAGTATTCTTGCACGTCGCTCGCGATGTGCAGTCCGCCGCCGGGCTGGAGCGTCCTAGCGATCGAGGCGACCAGGTCGGCGTTGAAGACTCTCCGCTTCTTGTGCCGTTTCTTCCACCAGGGATCCGGGAAGTAGACGTGGACGGCGAGGAGGCTTCGGTCGATGATCCGGGGCATCACGCCTCGGATGTCGCCGGCCCAGAGCCTGGCGTTCTCGATCTGCTGCTTGACCAGGCGTTCGGCGGCGAGCCGGGCGTACTTCTTCGTGATCTCGACGCCGAGGTAATTGCGGTCGGGATGAGCGCTCGCGGCGTTTGCGAGGAATAGACCCTTGCCCGAGCCAACCTCGAGCTCGACCGGGCGCGGGTTGCCGAAGAATGAGGGCCAATCGATCGGCGGCGCCGACTCGTCGATGGGATGAGTCGGCGACCATACGGGCTCGATCAGGTGTCGAGAGATATCGAGGTCGGGTCTAGGGCGGGACATTGTGGGACGGATCGAGAGGAAGGTTCAGGTCTGAGCGGAGGAGTCGTCACCAGCCATGATCGGAACGCCGATCATTCGACCGTGGAAGACCATGTTGCTGCCGACGAAGCCCTGGCAGTCGAACGTGGTTTGGCGGCG
>DAHZZC010000540.1 GCA_027435495.1 Planctomycetales bacterium | reverse complement strand
CTTTCATAGAAGGAGCCGGCTCCAGCCGGCGATCTTCGCGGAACCTCTGGCTTCGAGCGGGTCGGGAGCGGGAGCTCCCTCCTACATGGGCGATAGGCGAGGCGGACGTGGAAGGTTTTGTGTAGGAGCCGGCTCCAGCCGGCGATCTTCGCGGCACGACTGGGCTGCGTCCGGGTCGCCAGCGGGAGCTGGCTCCTACAGGGGCCTTTATTCCGGTCCTCAGCTTCGTCCGGGTCGGGCGCCCGTCGTCGGAGCGCCCGACCCGGCCTCGTCCGGCCCGACGTTCACGGCCTCGTCGAGGCTGTTTCGAGCTCCTCAGCGACGATCTTCGCCGGCTCGGGGAGGTACGCGGCGGCGTGGGCGGCCTGGCGGGCCGGGGCGGCGACCAGTCCCCAGAAGAGTCCCAGGAAGACCGTCAGCACCGCACAGGCTCCCACCGACGAGGCCACCGGCCAGCCGCCTCGGACCTCCATCTCACCCTCCGAAGGCGCCAGGTACATCAGCACCACGATCCGGAGGTAGTAGTACGCTCCGATCGCCGAGTTCAAGACACCCAGGATCGTCAGCACCAGGAGCGAACTCGAGTCGTCGAAGTTCAGCGCCGAGAGCGCTGAGGCGAAGACCTCGAATTTGCCCCAGAATCCCAGGAGCGGCGGGATGCCGCTGAGGCTCAGCAGGCAGACGGCCATTGCCAGCCCCACCGGCCACGCTTTCGTCCAGCCGAGGCCCGAAAGTTGGCGGACCGTTTCCACCGGGCGGCCGTCGATTCGGAGCATGATGATCACGCCGAACGCCCCGAGCGTCATCAGGGAATAGGCCACCAGGTAGAAGAAGATTCCCTCAACGCCGTGATAGAGCGTCGCTCCGTGCGAGCCAAGCGCCAGCGCCGCCGTCACGCCGACCATCAGGTATCCGGCGTGCGCGATCGACGAATAGGCGAGCAGCCGCTTGAGGTTTTCCTGCAAGAGCGCCACGAAGTTCCCCAGGATCATTGTGGCCGCCGCGATGATCCAGGCCAGGACCGTCGCCTGCTCGGTCAGCTCGGTGGAGGCCTGCGAGAAGATGGCCGTGATCACCCGGATCATCGCCAGGAAGCCGACCGCCTTCGGCAGCCAGGAGAGCACCGCCGCGATGATCGTCGGCGAGCCCTGGTAGACGTCGGGAGCGTAGAAGTGCAGCGGGACCGCCGCGACCCGGAAGCAGAGCCCGGCCATCACGAAGACGATCGCGATCAGCGCCAGATGGACGTTCGGCATGTTGACCGGACGCGAACTCAGGTACGCCATCGCCTTCAGGTTGCTGATTCCCGTCGAGCCGTAGAGGAACGCCAGCCCGTAGAGCAACAAACCCGAGGCAAGGATGCTCAGGTAGAAATACTTGGTCGCGGCCTCCTGCGTCGTCGGCGTGCGCCGGGTCAGGTAGAGGACCAGGTAGGTCGGGATGCTCACCAGCTCCAGCCCGACGAAGAGGAAGACGACGTCGTTGGCCGAGGCGACCAGCATGGCCCCGGCGTTCATCAACAGAAGCGAGCCGAAGAACTCGGCGGCTCGCTCGTCCGAGGGTTCCTCGTGCGCCAGGCCAAGGACCAGCAGCCCCGAGCCCAGGATCAGCAGTTGCGACCAGAGCGCCAGCGCGTCGTTGATCGCGGCCGAGGCGTAGACGTCGGTCTGCCGGCCCCACGCCCAGAAGAGCGCCGCCGACGAGGCGAGGATCGCCCAGACCGAGATCCGGCACCACTGCCGGCGCGAGAGGCGCACGAACGGCGAGAGCGTCATCATCGCGATCGCCGAGAGGATCAGGACCAGCTCGGGCGCCAGGATCGCCAGGGTCCCGACGGTCGCGTCGTAGAAGAAGCTCGTCTGCATGGTCAACGGCCGCCTTTCTCGATGCTCGACGCCTGGCCCGGCTCCGACTTCACGGCCGCGGCCTTCTTCGATTCCGACTTAGTGTTGGCTTTCGGCTGAGCGTCCTTCTTCGACGGCTCGGCCTTCTTGGGTTCGGCCTTCTTGGCCGCCGCACCGCCCCCGCCGCCGCCACCGCCCCGGCGCCGGACTCTCTGGACCGGCTGGGGATGTTCGTCCTCGTAGGCCATCTGGCGCTCGGCCTCGATCGTCCGGACGATCGCGCGGGTGGCCGGCTGGATCTGCTCGAAGAACGGCCGGGGGTAGACTCCGATCGCGACGATCAGGAACATCAGTGGGGCCAGTCCGACGATTTCGTGCCAGCCGAGCGGCGGGACGGACGAGGACGCGTGGTCGTGGTTGTGATCGTGCGTCTCGGCCGAGGCGATTGGCTCGTGGCCGTGACCGTGGCCGTCGGTCGCCGGCTCCTTCAGCGGTCCGAAGAGGACCTTGCGGATCATCCAGAGCAGGTAAAACGCGCCGAGGATCATTCCGGTTGCGGCGAGGACGGCGGTGGTCGGGCTGGCGGCGTACGACCCGACCAGGATGGGGAACTCGCCGACGAACCCGTTGAGGCCGGGGAGCGCGGCCGATCCGAGGGAGGCGAGCATCAGGAAGAAGGCGAGCAGGGGCATTCGGTTCCAGAGGCCCGACATCTCGTTCATCGACCGGGTGTGGTAGCGCTCGTAGATCACGCCGACGCAGGCGAAGAGGGCGCCGGTGGTCAGGCCGTGGTTGATCATCTGCATCACGGCGCCGTCGATACCGGTCTGATTGAGCGAGAAGAGGCCGAGGACGATGAAGCCCATGTGGCTGACCGAACTGTAGGCGACGAGGCGTTTGATGTCGGTTTGCGCCAGTGCGGTGAGGGCGCCGTAGATGATTCCGATGACGGCCAGGGAAGCGATCAGTGGGAAGCAGGCCTGGGCACCGAGCGGGGTCATCCCGAGGTTGAAGCGGAGGAGTCCGTAGCTACCGACCTTCAGGAGGACGCCAGCCAGGACGATCGAGCCGGCGGTGGGTGCCTCGACGTGCGCCAGGGGGAGCCAGGTATGGACCGGGAACATGGGGACCTTGATGGCGAACCCGGCGAGGAGCAGGAGGAAGATGAGGACCTGCGGGCTGCCCCAGGAGCCGACCTCGCGCCAGGGTTTCCAGTCGAGGGCGGCGAGTCCCTGGGTCAGTTCGGGGATGGAGAAGGTCAGGGTTTTGTCCACGGAGAACTGGTAGTGGACGACGACCAGGGCGATCACGCCGAGGAGGGTCAGGAGGCTTCCGGCGAGGGTGTACAGGAAGAACGTCACCGAGGCCCGGCGGCGCTGGGGTCCGCCCCAGATACCGATGAGGAAGAACAGGGGGATGAGGGTGAATTCGAAGAAGATGTAGAAGAGGACGATGTCGAGGCTGGCAAACAGGCCGAGGAGGCCGGTTTGGAGGGCCAGCAGGAAGCCGTAGTGTGCGGCGACGCGATCCTTGATGGATTCCCACGACGAGCAGATGGCGGTGATCATCAGGAGGGAGGTCAGGACGAAGAGCCAGAGGCTGAGGCCGTCGAGACCGAACGCGACGCGGATATCGGGACCGCCACGGGTGTTGGGGTCATGGCCGACCCATGAGAGGCCGTAATGGCCGGTTGCCTTGTCGGCCGCTGAGAACTGCGGCCCCTCGACGCTCGGCCGGAACGCCAGCAGCAGGACCACGCTACAGGCGAGCGTTGCCAGTGCCACGGCCATCGCCACTCGCCGAGATGTCCGGCCGTCGCGGTCCGGGATCAGGGCCAGGGCCACGCTCCCCAGCAGCGGGAGGAAGATCGTGATCGCCAGGAGTGTCGCCATTCCACCTTTCCCCGTCGGACTCGCCCGACCGACTCTTGCCTTGTTTGCGTCCGCGATGGTGTCCGTCGAACCCGGGGCGGCCTCGACGATCGAGGGATGGCCCCGGTCCTTTTTCCGAAGTCCTGGGAAACGGGGACAGGCACCTTGAAGACCTGGAGCCTGTCGATCGTTTCCCGGGACCAAGCGATCAGGGCCGCTGAAGGCCCAGCAGCACCAGGAACAGGAGCAGGAACGCCACGCAGAGCGCTGAGGACGCCGCGTAAAACTGGATCAAACCATTTTGATAGAGCGCCAGCCGGGCCCGGCCGATGGCCCGGGGGATGAGCGCGATCCCGGTGATCAGCCGGTCGACCACGTAGGTATCGACGAAGTCGCTGATCGAGGCCGAGATACGGACGGTGGCCACGATGGTCGCGTCGTAGAATTCGTCCACGTAAAACTTGTTCAGTGAGGCTCGGTAGAGGGCTCCGAAGCGTTCCTTCATTCGGGCTGGGAGCGGTCCGGGCTCGGCGTACATCACGTAGGCGAGCGCGATACCGCCGACGCCGAGGAGGGTTCCGAGGGTGGCCGTGAACCAGGAGAAGCCGTGTTCGCCGTGGCCGAGAGCCTCGAATCCGAGGGTTTTCTCCAGGTGACCGGCGAACCACTCCGCGGGTCCTCCGGTGATCGGCCAGGCGACCAGGCAGATCAGGCCGATCAGGACGGTGCAGCCGGCCAGGATCATCAGCGGGATCGCCATGATGGGCGGGGACTCGTGTCCGATCTCATGGTGATGGCCCTCGTCGTGAGCGTGAGCGTGCGCGTGAGCGTCGGCCGGAGGGGCCTCGGGATCGTTCGGGCTTGGCAGTTTCTCGGGGCCGTGGAACGTCATGAAGAAAGCCCGGCCGGTGTAGAAGGCGGTCATGAAGGCGGTGACCAGGGCGGTCCAGTAGACGATCTGGTACACCCAGGAGTAGGATTCCGAGGCATGGATGGCGCCCGAGATGGCGCCCAGGACCTCGTCCTTGCTGAAGAAGCCCGAGAGTGGTGGGAATGCGGCGAGTGCCAGGGCTCCGACGGCGAAGGTCAGGTAAGTGATGGGCAATCGGTGTCGGAGGCCCCGGAAGCGACGCATGTCGATCACGTCGCCCATGGCGTGCATGACGCTTCCCGAGGCGAGGAACAGGAGGGCCTTGAAGAAGGCGTGGGTGAACAGGTGGAACATGGCGGCGACCACGGCGAGCTGGGCGACGTCGCCGACGCCTGAGCCGAGGGCCATGAACATGTAGCCGAGCTGGCTGACGGTGGAGTAGGCCATCACCCGTTTGAGGTCGTTCTGGGTGAGGGCGATCGCCGCGGCGAGCAGGGCGGTGGCGCACCCGGTCGCCGCGATCAGGGCCTGGACTCCGGGGGCCATCGCGACCATGGGCATCGACCGCGCCAGCAGGTAGACGCCGGCGGTCACCATGGTCGCGGCGTGGATCAGGGCCGAGACGGGCGTGGGGCCTTCCATCGCGTCCGGGAGCCAGGTGTAGAGCGGGATCTGGGCACTCTTGGCGGTGGCGCCCCAGAAGAGGAGGAGCGAGATTCCGGCGATCGCCGAGGTGGGGATCGCGCCGGACTCGGCGGCGGCGAAGATCGAGTCGTAGCTGAGGTCGTGTCCCGGCGAGACCGACCAGAGCCAGAAGATCGCGATGGCGAAGCCGAAGTCGCCGACCCGGTTGACCAGGAACGCCTTCATGGCCGCCGCCGCCGCCGAGGGACGGGAATACCAGAAGCCGATCAGCAGGTAGCTACAGGCGCCGACGCCCTCCCAGAAGACGTACGTGAGCAGGTAGTTGTTCGAGAGGACGAGCCCGGTCATCGAGGTGACGAAGAGGCCGATCAGGGCGAAGAATCGGGGGTACGACGGGTCGCCGTGCATGTAGCCGGCGGCGAAGATGGCGACCAGGCCCGAGACGAACGTGACCATCGAGAGCATCATCGTGGAGAGGCCGTCGACCCGGACCTGGAAGGGGACTTCCAGGTTGCCGGCCGAGAGCCACTCGAACACGGTGTACTTCGCCGAGTGGTCGGCCGAGGCCAGGGTGCCGAGCGAGACCAGGAACGCCAGGCCGATCCCCGCCCAGACCGGCAGGTGCGCCGCGCCCCGGAGCCGGCGTGCCCCGATGGCCGTCACCAGCGCCCCGAGGAGCGGGAAGAACGGGATCAACCAGGCGTTCCGCACGAAGAATCCGGGTTCGTATGCTAATTCCATTGGGATGGCTCTGAAGCTCGTGTCTGGCTCGCTGTGATCGGGGACATCGCGACGGGGACGCCCCGGTTCAGCTCCGGCGCTCGATCCAGGGCTCGACCGGGTGGGCCGGTTCGACGCCGGCCGGGGTCAGGTGCGGGTACGACTCGGGGCCGGGCGCCGCGTCGACGGGCTCGGCTTCCTCGGTGATCAACGAGGCGGGTGTTGCGGGGACGCCGGCCTCTCGGATGTCCTGCCAGAGCGTCACGTCGAGCGACGACCGGCGGTTGTAGAGGATCACGATCAGGGCCAGTGCGATGGAGGCCTCGCAGGCGGCGACGGTCAGGATCATGATGGTGAGGATCTGGCCGGTCCAGTTGCCGTGATACCGGCCGAACCCGACCAGCGTGAGTGCCACGCCCTGGAGCATCATCTCGGCCGAGAGGAACATCACGATCAGGTTGCGCCGGCTGAGGAAGCCGAGGATTCCGAGCGCGAAGAGCGCGGCGCCGATCAGGAGGTAATCGCGCAGGACCTCGAGCGTGAAGATATCCGTGGGGGGCATGGCTTGTTTTCTCTTCGTTCGATCGGTCGGTCGGTGACGATGTTCGTTTCTCGATCAGGGCCGGATGGAGCCGATGGCTGCGCTCTGTGCGGGGTCACTGCTCGAAGGCCGGACGGGCATCCTGGGATTGGTGATCGCGACGGCGCCCACCAGCGCCACGAACAGAAGGGCGCCGGCGATGGCGACCGAGGCCAGGTGGTCGGTGTACATGGAGGCGGCGATCCCGGCGACATTCGGCCGGTGGACCATGACGCTCGGCGCGTCGGGGTTGGCGGCGGCTTCCCCCTCGGCGGGCCGGAGGTTGGCGATCTGCGACATGGGTGAGACGGCCCGACGGACGACGCTGGTCATGGTGGCGTCGGGCGAGCCGATGTAGGCGTCGAGGTCTCGGGAGCGGAGCAACTGCTTTTCGGGCTCCATCCGGTTGCGTGCCAGGTGGTGAATCCCGGTCCCGATTGTCTCGCCGGTCTTGAGCGTCGCGATCGTGGCGAGGAGGCACCAGAGGATGATGAAGCTGGTGAGCGTGGCCCAGCCGGGGGAGCGGGCGGCCCGGTCGTAGTCGGCCTTTCCTTCCATCTGGGCGAGCATGATCACGAAGAGGAACGTGACGATCACGGCGCCGGCGTAGACGATGATGGTTCCGGCGGCGAGGAACGGGGCCTCGGCCAGCAGGAAGAGCCCGGCGGTGGAGAGGACCACCGAGGCGAACCAGAGGGCGCTGGCGACCGGGTCCCGGCTGGTGATCGTCAGCACGGCACCGATCAGGGAGGGCGCGCCGAAGATGTAGAGAAAGACGGCCGGCAGGAAGAGTCCGGGCGGGCGCCAGTAGGTCATGTAGATCAGGAGTCCGACCGCGACGGCGATCAGGCCGGCGCCATGGGCGGCTCTCGGCCGGATGGCCCCGTGCCGGTGCGGGAGGAGCAGGTACGTCCCGAGACCTCCGAGGAGGACGGCGTACGTTCCCGTCATTCCGAGGACCGACCCGATAAACTGGAAGATCACGTCCATCTTCGTTTGTCCCTGGTCATCGATCCCGGGTCGAGGGCCCGAATCAACGGGCCGACGCCGACGACCGCTCCCACGGGTTCACCCTCCGCACCTGGGGACCAATGACCGAAACATGACTCGACTAGTGACTCAAGGAAGGCAGAATTCGGGTCGGCGCCGAGGCCTCGGCGGGGACCTGGGTATACCTCATCGGTTCGGCGTCTCGGGTGACGTCGTAGACCGAGAGGAGCTTGGCCTTGTCGTAGATCATTTCCTCGCGCGAGAGGCCGGTGATGTCGTAGAGGCCGGTCAGTTCGATCGCCTCGACGGGGCAGGCTTCCTCGCACATCCCGCAGTAGATGCACCGGAGTTCGTCGATCACGAAGCTGGCCGGGTACTTCTCGCGGTCAGGCCACTCGGGCGGGGCGGTCGTGCCGACGATGTCAATGCAGTGCGCGGGGCAGGCGGTGGCGCAGAGCATGCAGGCAACGCACTTGACCCGCCCCTGCTCGTCCTTGTTGAGTCGGTGGACGCCCCGGTAGTTCGGGCTCGGGACGTGCTGCTCCTCGGGGTACTGGACGGTCACCTGCTTGCTGGCGACCGCCACGCCCAGGATGTGCCGGCCGGTCACGGCGAGGCCCTGGATGATCGTCGGCACGTAGACCTTCTCATGCCACTTCAGCGTCGGCGGCTCGATCCGCTTGAGGCTCGGGTCGTCGGCTTGCACGTCTTCAAACCCCCTTCTGGCTCGATTCGACTCTAATGGGGCCGGTGTCCGATCAGAAGCTCCCGTACTCGCTAGCTTCGGGTCGCCTGGAGGAAAACCATCATCGCGACCAGGTTCACCAGCG
>DAHZZC010000539.1 GCA_027435495.1 Planctomycetales bacterium | reverse complement strand
ACCAGCCGCATCCGGTTTTCCAGGTTTCCGCCATACTCGTCGTCGCGATGGTTCGAGAGCGGTGAGAGGAACTCGTGGAGCAAATAGCCGTGCGCGGAGTGGATTTCGATCACGCGGAATCCCGCCTTCAGCGCCCGCTCGGCGGCGGCGTCGAACGCGTCGACGATCCGGTCGATCCCCGCCCGGTCGAGAGGGACAGGGACCGGGTCGGCCTCGGAGAACGGGATCGGGCTCGGCCCGACGACCGTCCAGCCGCCTTCCTCGGGCGTCTTGAGGCTCACTCCGCCGCGCTGGGGGACGTCGCAACTGGCCTTGCGCCCGGCATGCGCGAGCTGGATGCCGGCCACCGCCCCCTGGCGCTGGAGGAACCTCGCGATTCGGGCGAGCGGCTCGATGTGCTCGTCGCTCCAGATGCCGAGGTCGGCGGGCGTGATCCGACCGTCGCGCGTGACGGCCGAAGCCTCGACGATCACCAGCCCGACGCCGCCGACCGCCCGACTTCCCAGGTGGACCAGGTGCCAGTCGTCGGCCATCCCCTCGTGCGCGCAATACTGGCACATTGGCGACATGACGACCCGGTTTCGCAGCTCGACGCCCCGGATCTTCATCGGGCTCAGAAGGTCGATTTCGGGGACCTCGCGGTCGTGGTCGGCGTCGGCCTGGCATCCAGGAACGTTCGCGACGCGGTTCGGGCGGTCTTCGGCCTGGGTTCCACTCATCCCGGGTTCTCCTTTTTCTGGGCCACCTGGTGTCGCGGAAGATGGACCTTGATGGCACATTGTAGGCTCAGGTCCACAGAAAAGGCCCGGCACCGAACGAGGCGGGCGACTCCGGCTTGCTCCGGATCCCGGTGCGACGTTACCCTGAAGAAATCCGGCGACCAATCCTGGCCCCGTCGCTGACCCGGGGGTGCGAGCGCATGTCCGAAATCCAGGATGACCCCACGCCCGTCGGCGACGAATATGCTCTCGCTGGCGAGGAGCCCGAACCGGCATCGAGCACCCCGGTCCGGGGCCAACCAGGCCCCATCAAGCCGCTGCCACGCCTTTGGAAGACCGAGCCCGAGCCCGAGGACGAGCCGGACGAGCCACCCGCCAAGTCCGTGAAGCCAAAGAAGCCGGTTGGGAAGGAGGCTTCCACACCGGCCCGGCCGAGGTCGTCGAGCAAGCCGGCAGTCCGTCCGGCCAGGAAGAAGGCCGACGCGGACCAGCCCGAGGGCGAGAAGCGGGTCCTCATTGAGGAGACCCCGCGGTTCGATACCGTCGAGACCCGCCAGCGCGCCCGACTGGTGTTCGGCGGGCTGGTGGTTTTCTGCGTCCTCATCTTTGGCTGGAACGTCTTTAGCCTCCTCTTCGACCAGGCTGACGAGCTGGGCCTCGACCCGACCGTCGATATGGTCCCGCCCGATGCGATGAAGCCCGCGCCGCTGCCTGGCCTTTCGCACGAGACAGAGGCGGCCTACATGTTCGATCGGGCCCGAGACCATGCCAAACGGGGCCAGACCGAGCTGGCGATCACCCGGCTCACCCAGATTGTCAGGGCCTACAAGGGAACGCCTGGCGCCGCCGAGGCCGAGGCTGCGCTTCAACGAGCGCGGCAGAATCGGCCACTCTTTCCGGATCGCCCCTACGAGCTTGCCCATGGCGTCGGGCAACCGGCTCCGGGGACGGCCACGCGACCCGATCCGGCGGCCCCATCGTCCTCGCATCCGATCTCCCCGAACATGGCGATGCCCTCGCCGCCGATCTCCGGTCATGCGCCGACTTCGCCGATCGCGATGCACCCGGCCAATGTCGCGCCGCCTGCGAATCCGTCGCCGCAACCGGTGATGCCGGCCGCCCCCGCGCAGGTGCCTGGCCCCTCGGTCGCAATGGGCCCCGGCGCGGCGATGCCGACCACGCCGCCGCTGCCTGGAACCGGTGGGGCTGCGACCATGATCCCGGTTGCTCCCGGACCCCCCGCGATCCCAGCGACTTCAGGCACCAGCCCCACGAATCCCCCGTCGACCGAGCGAACCGCGACCCTCCCCACGCATCCCGTCCGGACGCTTCCGCCCGGCTTCCACGCGAAGTCGGAGGCTGGCGTTCATGCCTCGGGATGGCCGATGGCGATCGTCGGCGATCCCGACATCGCCACCATGGTTCTGGTTCCGGGCGGGACATTCACGATGGGGAGCGACCGTGGCGACCGCGCCAACGGCCCAGCGCATGAGGTCCGCCTCTCGACCTACTATATCGACCAGCACGAGGTCACCAACCGGCAATTCCGGAAGTTCCTCGAAGCAACGAACTACCACGGTCGACCGCCTGGCAAGTGGCTGACCGACCCGAAACTGCGGGCCCTCCCCGAGGACCAGCCCGCGGTCAACGTCAGCTATCAAGATGCTGTCGAGTACGCTCGATGGGCCCTCAAACGCCTCCCGACCGAGGCCCAATGGGAGATGGCCGCTCGATCCGCCGACGGCCGACGCTATCCCTGGGGTGACGAGCCGGTCAAATGGTCGAATCCCCGATCGTTCCGCCAGGTCGGAGCGGTGATGAGCGTGCCCGAGGACGTCTCGCCGTTCGGCGTCTTCGACCTTGCCGGCAACGCAGTCGAGTGGGTTCGAGACTGGTACGATCCTTCGTGGTACGGCCGGCTCCGCGATTCAACAACGCTCGATCCGACCGGTCCACCCTCGAAGCGTCAGGGTATCCAGCGCGTGATTCGAGGCGACTCGAAGGAGTGGCTGGCCTACGTCCGTCACGGGATGGATACCGACCGTCGATCGCCTTACATCGGCTTCCGATGCTCGCTGGCGGTCGAGGGCAGCGAGGCCTCGGCGCTGATTGTTCCGCGCGAGGAAAAGCCAACCACTCCCCAACCCGGTGCCCCGCCCGCTGGACAGACCGGCGGCGGAGACATCCCGTTCTAGCGGTTCGACCTGTCGCTCGACATGGTACCGAGGGCGCGATCTTCCGAGAGCGACCGAACCATCAGGCGCTTCACTCAAGCCATCGGGACGTCCGATCGAGGGCTTCGGTCCGGGCCTGGGCTCAATGAAGAGTCTGTACATACGTCTTTTGACTCATCCCGCCGAATGCGGTCACGATCCCCGGATGGACGACCAACTTGACTTCCCCCCTGTACGGTCTGGCCAGGACGATCCACACCGTGTCCGCATGGCGATTGACGAGGATTTTTCGGATCGGCAGCCTCGCGTCAATGGTGAACTTCTTCCGATTGACGAATCTCATTCTGATCGCGAGCACATCGTACAGACGGGGATGGCTTGCCCATCTGGGACTCAGCGGCTCGCTAAATTTGACCCGGATCG
>DAHZZC010000538.1 GCA_027435495.1 Planctomycetales bacterium | reverse complement strand
GCGAAGTACCAGTTCCGGGCGTCGTCAGGATGCTCCACGATCCGGCTCCGGAAGACGGCGTAAGCCTCCGAGTATTTCCCCTCGCGGAACAGCGCCTCACCCCTCTCGAGCGACAGTTCGTTGGTCTCAGGCGCCGGGTTGGGGTTGGAATCGGGCGATGAGGCGATCGACTCGCGCGGACCGGTTCGACCGGGCGTTTTCTCGTTGGCCGACTCGGTCCGATCGCCGCGTGCCAGCGAGACCTGCTGATCCCGGCCGATCCGGCGGTCGAGTCCGGCCAGGGCCTCTTGAAGCTGGTTGACACGCTCATCGAACTGGGAGATCCGGTGGTCGAACTGGCCGATCTGTCCGGCCAGCGCGTCGATGCGGTGGCTCACCGCCTCCACTCGCTCGGACAGGCGGTCGACCTGGGTCACCTTCCCCTTGATGGCGCCGAGGTCGTCCGGTGCGGCGGTGGTGGGCAGCGATTCCACGCGTGCCCGGAGCTGCTTGTACTGGTCGGCCGTCGCCTGACCGCGCTCGGAGAGATCCTTGACGCGGTCTTCCAGCCCGGCCAGCTCTCGGCGGAGTCGGTCGTCGGGCGCCTTCGGCGCTGGCTTCTCGCTCGCCTTCTCGGCCGACGAATTCCGCGATGGCGACAGGTATTTCTCATAGGCCCAGGCACCCCCGGCGCCACAGGCGACTGAGAGCACCGCCGAAAGCAGCACGATCCCGTCGCCCGACCGACCGCGCCGGGGCGCCTGCGGATGATCGAGGTGGGCCCGTGCAGGCGAGGGCGGGCCGATCCCCATGTCCACCTTGACCGGTCGGACGTCGCCGCCCCGGCCCGATGGACCCGTCTCAAACGGATTTGGCCCTGCCACGCCCGGGTCCCTGGTCTCGGCCATGGTGATGTCTCCTCGCGTCCAGGTGATCGGATGCAAGCTCGTGGACGTCTTCACGTCCGCTTCCGGATCCTTCCGGATGCCCGCGAATCCGATGCCTGGGCGAGGATTTCCGGATTCGGTTTTCGGTTTTCCGCTCCGGGGCGTCGACCGGCCATGTCTGGCCTGTTTTCACCACCGAAACCGGAAAGCCGAAAACCTACTTCGTCAACAACCCATCGATCTCCTTGGTGAGCAATTTGTGAAGGGGTTCGGCGGCGTCGGGGTCGTAGCCGACGTGTGCGGACCGGACGATCCCCTTGCCGTCGAGAATCACCAGGGTCGGAAATCCCTCGACGTCGAACGCCTTGCCGACGGACCCGCTGGGGTCCAGCCCGATCCGGCCGACGGACCCGGCCTCGAGCGTGATCTTCTTGGTCGCGAGTGTCTTCTCGACGAGTTTCCGGACCTCGGAGATTTCCTCCGGGCGTTCGTCCTGGCTGAGAGCGACGACCACGACGTCCTTCCCAGCGTCCTTGTAATGCTCGATGAGTTTCTGGATCTCGGGGAGTTCCATCAGGCAGGGTCCGCACCAGGTCGCCCAGAAGTCGATGAGAACGACCTTCCCGGCGAGGTCGGCCTTGTGGACGGTCCGGGTCTTGCCGGGGCCGTCGAGGAGGGTCATGGTGAAGTCGGGAGCTGGCTGGCCGATCCGCTCCTGCACGGCGTACTCGGCCTTCTTCTGTGCGGGCGCGTCCTTGCCGGCCTCGATCGGGGCATAATCCTTCGGCGCGGTGAAGGCAAACGAGCGATCGGCCGGGACCTTCGTCGAGATCGCGCCCGACGACCAGCCGAACCGCTCGATCGTCAGCTCCTGGCCCGGCGGCGCGCTCTTCTTCAGTTGCTCGGCATCCATCTTCATTTCGATCGAGGCGAGCAGGCCCGTGGCCGCATCCACGCTGAGGACCAGGTCGGGACCCTCCTGAAGATCGATGACCAGGTCGGGCACGCCCTTCGCGTCTGGATTGGCCTTGTCGATCAGCTTGCCCCCCATCTGGTCGAGCAGGACGTCGGGATTGACGCCGGAGAGCAGGCTCAAAAGGACGAACATCGGCGCCGCGGTCGGCGCCGCGGATGTTCCGCCGAAGAGGACGGCGCCTGTGGGGCCCTCGCGAAAGGTATCGACGCCGATCTTCTCGGGCGCCGGCGCGCTGATGTACTTCTTCAGCGGATTGATCACCGTTGTGATCGTCTTGCCGTCGGAGGTGAGTCGGACCGGGCCGGCTTCGAGATCGACCTTGTTCGGCCGGACGAGCGTCAGCCGAAGCGTACGGGCCGTCTTTTGCGCCTTGCCGCCGAGCGTCATCGCAATGACGAACTCACCCTGGTCGGAATAGGAGCCGAGCGCCTTGTAGGCGCCGGCGACCTTCTGCAGCCGCTCGCGCGCCGACTCAGCGCGGGCGGTCGCCGTGATCGAGAGCCCCGCCATCGCGAGAGCCAGGGCCCACCCAGCGGCCCGAGTCATCCGTCCGATTCGCATCGATTTTCCCCTGGAAGCCGGGCCCCTGGAGACGAGTCCCGTGGTGCTAGACGCTTTCCGATAACCGAGTTTGCGCTGGACTTTGCGAAGATCGCCGGCTGGAGCCGGCTCCGAGAAGATGGCGATGGACGCGTACATCGCGAGGGCCCCTGTTGACTACTTTTGTAGGAGGGGGCTCCAGCCCTCGTTGTTCTACACAACTTCCTGGTCGGCCCCCGGCCCAAAGATGATCCAGGCTGAGGCTAGGTCATGCATTCGCTGCAAACCCAACCAAATTGTCTGAACTCCGGGGAGATCTTTGCGGTTGGGACGATTCACCCAGCCGCCCAGTTGGCCGATCAGCCGTATGATCTCCTCCAGCCGGGGAGGTTGTTTCGGTGGGCTTTTACGTTTGACCACCATGTAGACGGCCTTCCATTCCGCCGGCTCGAAGATCGCTTCGCAGTCGATGTCCGGGCAACTCCGCCCCATCCGGCAAACCATCATGGTACGCCAGGCAACGATCACGTAGACCGCCAGGCAGGGCAGCAATCGGTCGATATGCTCAAACCGCCGCTCCTCCACGCGACAGCCCGATTTCAGGACCCGGAAGAATACCTCGATCAACCACCTCACCGTATAGTATTGAATGATCGTACGTACATTTTCTTCCGTGTCAATAGGAAGAGTCGTTACCAGGATCCACTCCACTGGCTCGTCACCTTGCGGGGGATCGAGTTCGCGAACCTGCACCACGTTGGCCGTCACCGGAGGCAGCTTGCGGTCCGGGCGGCGAGGAGGCTTCAGCGTCACAGTGGTTGCTCGCACCTCGACCTCCGTCTTGCGGTCGGTGCGAGCTTGCCGTCGGCCCCGGGTTTCGCAGCCCGTCTTGGGCGTGCGCCCGCGCACGTCAATCGGCTGGGTGAACAAGACCGGGGCGGCCATCACGGTCTCACGAAGGTGAGCCGCTTGCTCCTGGGCCTCTCCCGTTTCCAGCAAACTACGGTCAGCGCTGGCGCGAATCAGCCAGGGAATCGAATGACCGTTATCTCGCCCCTCCGCGATCACTTCGTAGATGTCCGCCTCGCTGTCGGCGATACAGACGCAGGTGGTCGTCGGCGACTCTTGAGCGACCGCTCGGGCCTGACGCAGGCCCTCCAGCCAACGGTAGCTCTCCTTTTCCTCGATCGGCGTGACCTTGCGTTGCTTCTGCTTCTCTTCCTGCGATCGGGAGATCTCCTCGTCAGACCGGGTCCACACGTCGGCCCACACGGCGCCCAGGGGAGTCCCATCGTCGGTGAAAGCCTCCATGAGGTGCAGGAACGCCCCCCTTCGGGCCGAGCCATCCATGGGCCCGGCGCCGACGACCTGGACTTCCGGTCGTGTCAGATCGAGTTCGGTCGTGTCCTGAATCATGAGCACGACTCGATTCTCCGCGATCCGCTGCCTGGTGCGCTGGTAATGGGGTTGGAGGATCGCCTGGGGAACCGCGTTTTCGTTGTTGAAGAAGCGATAAGCGGCGGTCGTTTCGGCGTGCCCGCCACAGGCCGCAGGGATGCTCGCCGTGGGCCGTTCGCCCAGGGCCGAGAGGATCAGGGCGAGTCGTTTTTCGAGCCGCTCGTCGGCAAGATCCGCATCGCTCATCTCCTCGACAGCCCAGGATGCAAGCATGGCAGTCCTCCGCGAAGCCGATCCAGGAGACCGACGATTTACAGAAAAACGGTGCCCCCATCATGCCCAGGCTGCCTGGCTTGGCCAAGGCGACCTACGGGTTGTGTAGAACAACGAGGCCGAGATCCCTGGTACGCGTTGAAGTCGCTCGGGCGGGCCGTCAGCCATCGACCGCCGATACCGGGGGCGATCCTTCCAGACCAGCCGAGATAACCCGATCGATCGGGGCCGTTCCGTGCCGACGTCCAATCCTGTTCC
>DAHZZC010000537.1 GCA_027435495.1 Planctomycetales bacterium | reverse complement strand
ACGGCGATGGCGATCTTTCGGCGGTGGGTGCGCAACCTGCCGCTCAGCGCGGCCGACCGTCGGCATGTGCACCACTTATTGATGGGCCTGGGCCTGAACCCGAGGCTGGCGGCGCTGATGCTCTACTGCTTCTCGGCGTTCCTGTGCGGAGCGGTGATGATCGGCCTGGCGCTGGAGAACGAGTTCGTCACGCTGGTGCTGGGGATCTTCGGCTGCCTGGCGTTCTTGCTGGTGGTGACGAGCCGGCGCGACGAGCTCTCGAACCTGCGCGGCGACCTTCAGGACCGGCTCTCGCGGGGCCGGCAGGAGCGGACCGCGGCGAAGCTCACCTGGGAGGCGATCCAGCGAATCGAGCTCTCGGGCTCGGCCGAGGCGGCTGGCGAGATCGTCTCGCAGGCGGCCCGGGCGATGGGCTGTCGTCGGGTCCGGATCGAGGGGGTCACGGCCAGCTTCGAGGAAGTCCCCAGCACAACCGGAGTGGTGTCGGGTCCTTCGGCTCTCTTCCGACTCTCCGGTGGCCTCGGACACGGGATCGCGATGGAGATCGCGATGGACGCCGAGGCCCCGCTGGCCGCCGATATCGTCTTCCGCTCGATGCAGAGGCTGGCTCGAGCGCTGGCGGGCCGGCTGGACCGGCTGGATGAGGCGGCGGAAGACGCCCGCCTCACGGCCTATCGCCTGGCCGCTCCCCATTCGCCCGCGCGGCCCTGATCCGTTCCATCCGTCACGGAGGCGCCCCATGGACGCGATCCCGAATCATCGAGGCTTTCCCGCCCCTGCCCTCGCCGCGGCGGCCCCCATCCGTCCGGTCGTCGCCTCGTCCCCGGCCCCGAATCCAGCGGCCCACAAGGGTCCAGCCGACTACATCCGCGCCCTGCGCCGACGCGTCTGGATGGTCCTGGCTCTCGCCGTTCCCCTGGCGGTCCTCGCCTGTATCCTGGTCCTTCGGATGCAGCCGGTCTACACGGTCGCCGCCGAAATCGAAATCAACGCTCCCGAACACGATCAGGCCCTCAAGCAGATCGTCTCCCAGGACATCGGCCAGCACGACAGCTCCTTCCAGTCGCAGTACATCGCCAACCGCGCCAGCCGGCTTCGAAGCGTCTTCCTCCAGCGAAAGGCCGTCGGGGCCGAGGACATCTCCGCTCTCGTCAGCCAGTACGACGACCCGGCCACCGAACTCTACCGGACACTCGGCGTCATCCCTCTCAACCACCGAAACAGCAACATCTTCAACGTGACCCTCGAAGGGAATGACCCCTACCGGACCAAGCGGCTCCTCGAAGTCCTGCTCCGAGAGTTCGCCGACGAGGCCAGCGCCGAGAGCCACAAGAAAATGGAGGACAGCCGGTTCCTCGCGAGCAACAACCTCAATCGACTCCAGCGCGAACTGGAGGAGCTCAAGGAAAAGATCAAGGTCGAGATCGCCCAGTCGACGACCCTCGGCGCCAATGGCAAGAGCCTGATCGAGGAGCAGGTCGTCAACCTTGGCGCGATGCTCAATCAGAAGCAAATGCGGCTCGGCGAGCTGAGTAACCAGTTCGCCCTGATGCAAAACTTCCCCCGCACCGACCTCGACCCCACCGCGGCCCGCCGACAGGCGATGATCGAACAGCTCGAAATAGAGCGGCACCAGATTCAGGAGATGCTCCAGAGCTCGATGCGGACCTCCCGGAGTCCGAACCGAGAGCCCGCCGCCAGGGCGACCGCCAAAAAGCTCGACATGATCCTCGACGAGATCGAGTCGCTGAAGAACGTCCGGACCGAGGTCGGACTGACTCCCACCGAGATGGCGATGGAGCAGTACCAGAAGGAGATCGACGCCGACAAGGCGGAGTATCGCCGCCTCCTCAAGGAGATGCGTGAGACCCTCCCCGCACACCAGAGGGTCCTCGACCTGATCGAGGAGAGCAAGGAAAAAACACGGCGGATCGCCGAGATGCGGGTCCGGCTGGAAGACTTCGGAATCGTCGCCGACAGCCCGAGTATCACCAACTTCATCAAGGTCCCCAACAGCATCCCCGAACCGACCATCCCGACCCGGCCGAACAAGCCGCTGCTCATCATCGCCGCCCTGATCCTGTGCCTGGGCGCTGGGATCGGTCTGGTCTGCGTCCTGGAATTCATCGACCACTCGGTGAAGGTTCCCGAACACGTCAGCCACGGACTCACCCTCCCGCTGCTCGGCGTCGTCCCGAGGATCCGACGAACCGCTCTCACCCACCGAGGCGGACACCTCTGGACGGCCGGTTCCGCCGACTCGCTGGCCTGCGACGCCTATCGAAACGTCCGGGCGAGCCTCCTCGGTGTGGCCGACCGCCGGGGCCCGATCGTCACCCTGCTCGTCACCAGCGCCAAGGCCGGTGAGGGAAAGAGCACGACGGCCCTGAACCTCGCCGCGACCTGCGCCCTCGCCGGCGAACGCACGCTGCTGCTCGACGTCGATCTCCGCCGGCCAAGCCTCGCCGATGTCTTCATCCAGGACGAGGATCCCAGGGCCTCGCTCGGGCTGGTCGACGTCCTGAAGGGCGACCTTCCCTGGCAGCGGACCCTCCGGCATACCCGCATCCAGAACCTCGACTTCATCCCAACCGGAGACACCCGCGAAGCACCCATCGAGATCCTCGGAACGCTCGAACTGCGGCAGCTTCTGCTGGCGCTCTCGCAGCACTACGACCGCGTGATCCTTGACGGACCAGCGGTTCTCGGCCTCGCCGATTGCCGATTCCTCGGACGGATCGTGGACGCCTCACTCCTCGTCGTCCGATCGGGATCGCATCATTTGAACACGCTCAACCGGGCCAAGGCCATGCTCGAGCAGTCGCACGTCGCGATCGCCGGCGTCGTCTTCAACGGTCTGACCGACGACATCGAGAACTGGTCGAGCTATCACGGCGATTATGGGGCCCTGCCCGCGCCCGGGCGGGCCTCGCTGACCGGCGAGGCGATGGCGATCGCCTGAATCACCGAACGGCCTGATACCGGAGTACCCGCACCGTGGAACGGCGACGGAAAATCTTGGCGGCGACCGACCGGGCACTCATCGCGACCCTCGTCGCGGTCGTCGCCGGCAGCGGAGTCTGCTTCGGAGGCGCCGTCTGGTGGTTCCCGATGGCGCTCTCGGTCCTCGCGACGTTCATGGTCGTCGCCCGCCTGCTCCAGTGCGCTCTGCTCGGTCGGATGGCCGTGCTCAAAAGCCCGATGACCCTCCTCGGCCTGCTCGCCCTCGCCCTCGGCGTGACTCAGCTTCTTCCGCTTCCCTCGCCCATCGCGCGGCGGCTCTCGCCGGTGGCCCAGGAGGTCTGGGCGACCGGAACCTGGTCGCGACTCGTCCAGGAAGACGACCCCTCGGCCGAGCCGATCGAGCCAGCCCAGATCCGGTCGCCCGCGACTCTCGACCGCGCCGCCACGCTTCGATGGCTCGTCGGTGCCGCCGCGTGCCTGGCGGTCTTCTGGACCGTCTCCCACTTCGTCGACCGGCGTCGACGACTCTACTGGCTCGCCGGTAGCGTCCTGGCCGTCTTCTTGCTCAACACGGCGGTCGCGGTCGTGCAGCTCGGCGGCGGCTCGGAGGGTCTCCTCGGCTTCATCGAACCCGGCCGAGGACCGAAATGGGCGCCCACGCTCGACGACCTCGCCACCTCGCCCGGTCCCTCGGCCCTCCGTCGCCTCGATCCTCCTCGCAAGGGGCAAACCAGGCCGGTCGTCGAGAAGATTGGCGCGGTCCCCGAGCAGCCGTTTTTGATCGGGACCATGATGGGCGGTCCCGGCGCGATGCTGGCGATGGCCTCGATGGCGATGCCGATCGGGCTGGCCCTCCTGCTTCACGTCCTGGCTCCCCGAGGGAGCCGGGAGAGCCTCAGCGACCGGCTCGGGACCTCGGGGCTGGGTAGCCTGGTCGCCCTCATGGTGATCCTGCTAGCGGCCGGCTCCTTCCTGGTCGGGATGATGGCCGGTCCCCTGTTCGGCTGGGCGTTCGCCGCGGCCGTCGCGATCGCTGGCGTGCCCGGACTCGCCACACCCGGCGGCCGATGGGCCGCGGCGGGACTGACCACCATGCTCCTCGCCGGTCTCGCGCTGGGAGCCTCCAGCGTCGCCGCCTGGCCGGTTTACCTCGCAAGCCAGCCGCCCGTCTCACCGGTCTCCTGGGAGTCCACCCGACGGCTCTGGGTTGAGTGCCGGCCGATCCTCGCCGACTTCCCCACGCTCGGCACCGGATTCGGAACCTTTCCCACGGTCTATTCTTTCTTCAAAACACAGGACCTCCCCGCCGGCCCGGCAATGAGCACCGCCCTCCGAACCGCCGTCGAGGCCGGATGGGCCGGAATCGCCCTGCTCGGACTGGCAGTGCTCTGGTCGCTCGGTCGACTGCCGGGTTGCCTGAAACGCGTCGGCTCGGCCGATCGCGCACTCGCGCATGGCTTGATCGGCGCGGCCGTCGGGTTTAGTCTGTGGTCGATCCTGCACTGGACCATCGAACTGCCCGCCGTCGCACTCTCCGCCAGTGCGCTCGGCGGCCTCTGGAATCGCTGGCTCGCGGGCGGAACCGACCTGTTCGTCGATCGAGCCTGAATCAGGATCAGGATCAGGATTGGGCCGGGAGGGATTCCCGGCCGTCACTCACACGGAGGAGTCGCCTCGACCATGCCGGGATCCACCTGCCTCCACATCCAGGATCGTGAATCGGGGCCGATTCGCGTCGTGGAGCTGCCCTGGATCTCGGTCCGGATCGGCCGGGCCGCCTATTGCGAGGTCCGACTCCCCGCCCCGGATCTTCCCGACGAGGTTTGCCGGCTCACCCGGCGCGGGCGGACCTGGTGCCTCGTGCCAACCACCTCGTCCTCCTCGACGGTCCCGATCCTGCTCGATGGCCGGCCGATCGAGGGTTCCTGCCCACTCGCCTTCGACGTCCCGATCGTCGTCGGACCGTTCTGCCTGACACTTCGGAACGACGTCTCGGCCGAGCCGGAGTGGGAGGTTTTCCCCGCCTCGACGACCTTCGCCGTGCCCGAGCCGCCACTCACACCGATCGTCGAGCTGCGCCCCTTCTCGCCCGCGGCGACAGCCCCCGATCCCAGGCCGACCGTCGCATCCCCC
>DAHZZC010000536.1 GCA_027435495.1 Planctomycetales bacterium | reverse complement strand
GCGGCCTGCTCGAAGAGACGCTGATTGTTCTGCTCGGCGAGTTCGGCCGGACACCGAG
Source organism: Planctomycetales bacterium (assembly GCA_027435495.1). Classification (GTDB taxonomy): domain Bacteria; phylum Planctomycetota; class Planctomycetia; order Isosphaerales; family Isosphaeraceae; genus JAKAUH01. The sequence continues at coordinate 3,847 of DAHZZC010000536.1, read as the reverse complement.
AATCTCTGAGCTAACCCCTGGCGCCGTCCCCGGCCGCGACCACTGGCCGTTCGTATTCCCGGCAATCTTTGCCGGTGGCGGCGTCGTGGGCGGGCAGGTCATCGGCAAGTCTGACCGCCTGGGCGCCCACCCCGTCACGCGATCGTTCGGCCCGCCTGACCTCGCCGCAACGCTCTACACGGCCCTCGGAGTGGACCCGTCCACCGAGCTCCGTGATCGCTTCGGCCGGCCGATCCGTCTCTGTACCGGCGAGGTAATCGACCCGATTTACACGGCTGCCTCCATCTGAGCCGTAAGATTTCTTCGCGCGCGCTCCCCACGTCTGACAGCGATGGAAACCTGTGGAAGAGGCAAACACGGCGAGGGGCCTCGATCGGCCCAATCGGGTCCCTCGCCGGGCTCAACTCGCGACCACGGTTGGCCACAATCGATGTTCCCGCGGCGGATGGGGCGGAAAAACCCTCGGTGTCGCCGACGGCATCCGAAGGATCCTCGATCGCATTCCGATCGTGTCGAGGCTGTTCGACTGCGGGATTTGCAGCAGAATTCCGGAGATCGCTCAGAATTCCGGAGGGCCGGTCGGTCTTCGCTTTCCGTCCGAAATGTCGAAGTCGAACCGAACCTGCCCCTCCTCCAGTCTGAGCCGGGCCTCGAAGCCGTTGCCGCCCTTTGACCGGAAGCCGCGGAGTACGGGAGTGCGCCCGTCTCGCAGCAGCGACTGCGCCGTCCGGAGGCCGATCGCCTTGCCCGCGATCGTCTTCCAGATCGCGAACTTGCACCCCTGCCGCCAAGCTTTACAGCCGAACGACTTCGTCTGCTCGACCACCTCCGAACCGCAGAGCGGGCAAGTTCCCAGCGCGACGGTGCCGAAGTCCTCGCTTGAACTCGGCGAATCTCCGGCTTCCTCCGATGTTTTCGGCTTCCGCGATCGTCGGGGCTTGGTCGATGGGGGCCCAGCCGGAGCAGAACTCTCCGCATCGGCCGCCTTCCGACGAGTGGCCGCACGGCCACCCGACTTCCCTCGGGTCCTTCGCTCCGATCCCCCCGGCTTCACCCCCGATCGGCGCGGTCCACCGGTCGGCACAGGAACATCGTCGACAGCGCCCGAGTCGAGCAGTTGCAGGAGGAATGGACCGGCTCCCTCGATCGTCAGCGGATCGAGTAGAACCCGACGCTGGAGCAGCTCTCGGATCTTCTCCTCGTCCAGTTCGAGGCCGCGGTACTCGCGCCAGAGGACGAACGGACATCCGTCTCGCCACCCCGAACATCCATACCCGCGCTTCCCCTCGATCACGGGTCGTCCACACCTCGGACAGTCACCCAGTCGGCTGGAGTCGATCACGACCTCGGCACCCGATCGAATGACCTCGCTGGTGTAGCGGACGATCTCCGCCATGAAGGGACCGCGACGAAGCTGGCCTCGCTCGATCTGACGGAGCTTCGCTTCCCAGTCGCCGGTCAGCTCCGGACTCTTCAGGGCGCGGTCCCGGACAATCGCCACGAGGTATCGGCCAAGGTCTGTTGCGATCAGCGCCTTCCCCTCGCGCACGATGTAGCCACGGTCGATGAGGGTCTCAATGATCGCCGCTCGGGTGGCCGGCGTCCCGAGCCCACGCTCCTTCAAAGCTTCCTTCAGGTGTTCTTCCTCGACGAGCTTGCCGGCCGTCTCCATCGCGCCAAGGAGGGTATTCTCGGTGAACGGCTTCGGTGGCGTCGTCTCGCCCCGGCGCACATAAGGCTCATGCGGACCTGTCTCGCCGACACGGAACTCGGGTAGGTCCTGCTGGTCGTCCCCTTCCTTGCGGTCGTCCTCCCGGCGCGGATAGAGGACGGTCCATCCTGGATCAAGCACCCGGACGCCCCGGGCGCGGAACGGAACGTCCTCCGAGGACGCCTGGATCGTCGTGATCTCCTTGACACAGGCCGGGTAGAAGGCGGCGATCAGGCGAGTGACCACGGCGTCGAAGACCTTCTGCGCCGGTGAGCCGAGACTCCCCGGACACTTCCCCGTCGGGATGATCGCGTGGTGGTCGCGGACCTTCGCGTTGTTGACAATCCGACCGGTGAAAACCAGTGCCGAGAGGTCAAGCCGACCGATCTCTGAAGAACGAAGCGAGCGCAGCTCCTCCAGGATGCCGGGAATCTGCCCCTTCATGTCGTCGCCGAGGTATCGCGAATCGGTCCTTGGGTAGCTGATGTACTTGTCCTCGTAGAGCGATTGCGCAACCTTGAGCGTCGCGTCGGCCGACATCCCGTATCGCCGGTTCATGTCACGCTGGAGGTCGGTGAGGTCGTACAACTGCGGCGGAGCAACCCGCTCGGGCTTCCGCTCGACTCCCCGGACGACAAAGGGCCGTCCAAGGATCCGATCACGGACCGCGCGGGCGTCCTCCTCGCGAGCGAAGCGGTCGCCAGCGAACTTGAAGGAGACGTCCCGATACTTCGTCAAGAGCTCCCAGAACGGCTCGGGGTGGAAGGTCCGGATTTCATCGTCGCGGCGAACAATCAGCGCGAGGACAGGTGTTTGCACCCGCCCGACGCTCCACAGAACGCCGTTCGACCGGTGCGCAACCGTGTAATACCGGGTCGCGTTCAGACCGACAATCCAATCGGCCTCGCTCCGACTCCGCGCCGCAGCGTAGAGATCGTCGTAATCCGAGAGTGGACGGAGCCGTCGGAAGGCGTCGCGGATGGCCGACTCGGTAAGCGAACTCAGCCAGAGCCGACTCGCAGGCTTCCCGACACATCCGACCAGCTCCTGAATATACCGGAAGATCAGCTCTCCCTCGCGGCCGGCGTCGGTCGCACAGATCAGCTCGTCGGCCTCGCGGAAGAGTTTCCGGACGACCGCCAGTTGCTTTCGCGCGCCCCCCTCATCAATCGCCTTGATCTCAAACCGCTCGGGGACAATCGGCAGCGACTCGACTGTCCATCGCTTCAGCGTGGGGTCGTAATCCTGCGGTTCTTTCAGCGTCGCGAGGTGCCCCAGAGCCCAGGTGACGAAATACCCGTTCCCCTCGAGGTAGCCCTCGCGGCGCGTCGATGCTCCCAGGAATGCCGCCAGTTCCCGCGCCACCGACGGCTTCTCGGCCAGAACCACTTTCATCCGAGCCTGCCTCCGCGATCCACCCCTTCGATCGCAACTATCCGATTGTACAGAATCGGTTTCAAGAACCAAGGGGTATCGTTGGCTCCTGGCTCGCACGGACTCTCAGGCCACAAGACGGCTCAGGGTGTGCACCGTGGCACACAATTTGCTTCTGATGATCGGCTTGAGCCGGTGCAGGTCCGGGACGATCCCGTGATGACGGCTCAGCCTGGACGGATCGTCCAGGCGACGGGTACGACGCTCGGCGCGGCCCGCCGGGATAAGAGGCACTCCGATGGCAGCACACGCTTTGAGGGATTCCGTGGAAACGCTCGACCATGCTGAGGACCACGCGGAATCAAACTTCGACTCGTTTGCGGACGGGACGCATGAGATCCAGTTGAGCGACGCCGGGGTTCTTCCCGCCACCAGCCGCTTTCTCGGCCGGATCGTCTACAACACGTCGTATGCATTGTCGTTCGGAGTGACCCTCCCGGTGATGATGATCGTCCGTGTTGTGCCGAAGGAAAACGCACTGGTCCATGGCCTGGTAGACGGCGGGATGGCCGCACGTGACCAGGCCTTTGGCTGGCATCACGAGATGATGGAGAATCGGGAGGATGACGAGGCGCATCTCCTCGGTAATGGAACCGGCTTGCACGACCACGACGAGGACGAAGATCACGAGGCCAAGCCCCGGCGGACCCGGGCGAAGCGGACCACTGGCGGGACGACTCGCAAGACCTCTCGGCCGTCGTC
>DAHZZC010000535.1 GCA_027435495.1 Planctomycetales bacterium | reverse complement strand
TTGCCCGCCGCCTTGAGGTCGCGGACCAGGGCCGCGACCCACTTCGCGTGCGGGGCCAGCTTCCCCTTGAGCGACTGCTCGACGGGGGTTTCGGAGCCGCCGACCCCGAGTCCCGCGGCGATCGCGCGGGCGACGGCCAGGATGTCCCGCGCGGCGACCGGGATGCGGTGGTCGGCGCTGGCACCGGTGATGGTCGGTGTGCACTCGACGGAGTACAGCCGGTTCATCGGGGCCGGGTCGGGCTTGACCGAGGGAGCCTCGCTGAGGATGAACTCGCGAATGTCCTTTTCCGGCTCGCGGCCGGCGGCGAAGGCCCGGGCGTAGGCGAGTCGGCCGGGTCCGACGCCGAGGAAGTCGGAGTCGAGCGCGACGATCACCCGTGCCTTGTCCAGGCGATAGATCGGTTCGAGATCCTCGCCGAAGGCGAACCGGCAGCCGGCGCGGACGGCGTCGCGCCCGACCGGCGAGTACGAGTGCCAGCGGGCCTGGGGGAACTGCTGGGCCAACCGCTGCATCTGGTCGGCGAGCGTCGGCGAGGTAATGGTCGGGGTCAGGAAGCGGAGCCCCTCGCCGCGATTCTGCTTCTTCTTCTCGCGGAGATCCAGGAGCGTCACCTCGGCGCGGTTCCAGCTACTGGGCCGGGCCTGGTGGATGACGCTCTGCGAGCGGTCGGGATCGTAGAAATTCAGGATGGCCGCCTGGGGAAGCGTGTCGGAGGCACCCAGGCTCGCCGGGTGCGCCGGGTTCCCCTCGACCTTGGTCGGCCGGCCCATGTGCGTCTCGACCAGCGAGCCGATCGCGTAGCCGTCGAGCGTCAGCGCGGTGGTGAAGAACATCGGCTTGCCCGGCACGATCATCTCGGGCTGCTCGACGTAAGGGACGACGTCCTCGGGGTGCTGGATGGCACTGCCGGCCTGGGTGGCGACACCAGCCAGCGCCATCGAGGCCCCCATCAGCCGGAGAAAATCCCGGCGGTGCGCCGGGTCGGCACCCACGGCCTCCAGCTCGAGGAGCTGATCGAGCGAGTCGACCTCGCCGGAGGCCGCGACGGCCCGCTCGCTCAGGCTCCGCCACTGCGCCGGGGCCGCCGGCCCCGCGGCCGGCACCTCGGACAGGATCGGCAGCTCGGCCAGGAGCCCGCCGACTTTCGTCTTGTGTTCTTGTTTCATGTTCATCTATGGCACACCGAGCAGTTGGACATGCGATCCACCGGGACGTTGTTCCGCCGCACCAGGTCCTTGCCGAGCGAGAGCTGCTCCTCCTCGGAGGGGGAGTATTCCATGTTGAACACGTCTCGCTTCTCGCGGAGGTAGGCCTCGGGCTTCTGATGGCAGGTCAGGCACCATTCCATGTTCATGGGCTGGTCCTTCCACATCAGCGACATCTTCTGCACCGGGCCGTGGCAGCTTGCGCAGCCAACCCCCTTCTGCACGTGGATGCTGTGGTTGAAGTAAACGAAGTCGGGCAGGTTATGCACCCGCTGCCAGTGGATCGGCTTCTTGCTCGCCAGGCTCTGGCGGACCGGCTCGAGCATGGGCGCCTTGGTCCAGATCTGGGAGTGACAGGTCATGCAGGTGTGCGTCGGCGGCAATCCGGCAAACGACGACTCCTCGACCGAGGTGTGGCAGTAGCGGCAGTCGAGTCCCAGGCCCCGAACGTGGTGTTCGTGCGGGAACGGGATCGGCTGGGTCGGGATCACCTTCACCTGCGTCTGGTAGGGTGATCGCATGATCAGATAAAAGATCGTCACGGAACCCGCCGCGGCGACCAGCGCGACGAGAATCGACAGTCGTGAAAGTGTGTTGGCGCTCGGATGGAATATCTGCGGCATCGCTCGCTCCGATGGGCATGCCGGGCCCGCACCGATCCGATCGGTTACAGGCGACGGCCGCCACTCGCTCGTGGTCGGGTCGGCCCCGCTCTCCGCTTCAATACCCGTTGGACGACGCGGGCGATCGCGGCCCCGGGGGGGTGCGTGGCGAGGACGACGCACCGACCGGGGCAAGATTTCGCCGCGATTCGCTCGGATTTCCAGGGCTATGCTAAACGTTACCCCGCCTGAGTCAAGCAGGCTCCGCCCCGGCGCTCGCGGCGGAACACCAGGCGCCACCCCCGGCTCGATCGCCACGGGCCACCTGCGCCAACGATTCTGTTCCGTCGCTCGGGAACCAGCGGCACCCGCCCGCCCCGCCGTTGAGAATCCGCCCCTTCTTTCTCAGTTGCGAGAACACAACTCACCCATCTTCTCGCAACCAGGAATCCAGCGTCTCGAAGACGAGAACGATATTCCTGATTCTGAGAACGAATCTTGCCCCAAATTTTTTGGCTCGGTCGGGTGTCAGGGTGTGAAGACACTGGCTCGGCCGAGAATCGCGCGATGGCTTCCGGTGTCTTCTAATGGGGGGGTCGCCTCGCTGTGGACGACGGTGCCGCCGTTGGGGTGGAGGATCTGTCCGGCGCGGTAAGTGGCGTCGTCGAAGGCAATGAAGACGTTATATCCTATTGTGAACTTCAATTGACTTGTGCTCTTTATATCCGCAATCCTCCATTCTCCGCCTCAAAATCGCCGGGATACGGCGAGCAAACAGAGTGCCCCAATTCGAGGGGCGCGGGGTTTGCACGATCGGATCGTGCAGTGGCGTGGGGATTGGTCCCTGCGCCGGCGGGGCGATCAGGAGGGCTGCTCCGTCAGGATGACCGACCGAGGGATCGTCCCGACGCGTGCCGGAAGGGGTCGATGGCCGGCCG